>CAYSZA010000005.1:27699-30074 GCA_964435275.1 uncultured Methanosarcinales archaeon
TAAGAACTGTGAATTCAAGAGTAGTAAAAGTTAGGAATTTAAGAATAACAAGAATTGTGATTTAAAAAAGAAATTCCGTTTTTTAATTTCCGCTTTTTTATTTTAGATCCTGATCCTTGTCTCTATTTCATCCGGGGAGTCTTCCCTTACAACTTCAACTGCATATACCGGGTCTCCTTGCAGGGCTGCAAAAGGGTTCATTGCGCTTTTCTCGTCCCCTATCCAGATTGAGTTTGCACAGTTAATACAGCAGCAGCGAGTCAGATACAGGTTATTTTCAGGCTTGTAGACACTGCAGCAGTTACTTCCTCGCAGGACTCCGTACTTGCAGAGGACAAGTTGCCTTGTAAGGTGCAACTCCTATTCAAGGCTGTCCTGGTTGTACTTCTGGCTGTTCGGTTTATTGAAATCCAGAATTTCACCCCAATTATAATTACGTTTTAATACTTTTAAAACTTTCTCATTTTGTACTCTATTTTTATAATAAGTGTGTTCTGAAAACTCGTAATCATGAACTTTTAAACGTATTAAGCCCTTGTACAGGTTGTTCTAGAACAACACATTTTACAAATGTATCCACATTAAAAATCTGAGAAAACTGTAAGCTTTCCGGCAAGCTTTCCGGCAAGCTTTCCAGTAAACTTTCCAGTAAGCTTTCCAGTTTGAAAAAAGGTAGCGGAATCAATTAATGAAACCAGCTACTGAGTGGGTAACCTTAATATCTGGCAAAAAGTTTGTTCTGTCAACTTTGATATTGGTTTCCCACACTGCCTGCAGTAATTTATCTCTTTTTATCCTGCTTATACAAGAATGCACCAAACAAACAGGTAATCCCGGAAGCTATTTCAAAGCCAGAAGTTTTTATGCTTCCTTTCCCGGAAGTGTTTGAACTTTGCGTCTGCTCAGGATTCTGTTCAACACTTACTCCTGCTGTAACGTTGCCGCGAAAGTCCGAAACAGGAGATAGTGGCTCAAGTACCGGTTTTTCTCCTATAAATTGCCCTAAGGCAACAGGCCAATTTCCTACATTCACTGTCGCTGTAGCAGTGTTTGTAGCTGTGTCAATTACTGAGACGGTACTGTCCATACTGTTCGCCACATACACATGTTTTCCATCCGGAGTAACTGTGATTCCATATTGAAGCGATCCAACTGGCACCTAAAACAAACTAAGACCCATAAGATTAAATAGCTTTTATCCTTATCTCCATTGAAACCGAGGCTGGTAAGGCGAGTTAAAAACCAGTTAACATCCAAAAGTAAATAAAAGACATAGGTTGGATAATCAAATATCTTTTAATTATTATGGTGCAGACTGATTATTGTTACCATTAAATCTCATTCACTCCCGATTCGGGAATCCCTGAAAGCAGGGATATTCGGTTAATTCTAAAATTTAAAATTGAGGCTTATAGAAATGCAGTATCAGGCAACAGTTAGAATTGAACAGAAAGCAGGTATGCTCGATCCTGAAGGCACTACCGCAAAAAGGGCTCTAGGACAACTTGGCTACCAGGTCAGCAGCGTAAAGACCGCAAAGCTGTACGAAATTGTGCTTGAGGCCGAATCTGCCGGAGTTGCAGAGCAGAAAGTTGACGAAATGTGCCAGAAACTTATTGCAAACCCAATCGTCCACAACTATACAATCGAGCTTAAGGAACTTTATTGAGCTGGGTGGACAAACGATTGAGGTGTCAGAAAAGCCAAAGCTTTGAAAATTGAGGGAAAAAAATGAAAATTGCCATTCTTCAGTTCGGAGGCACAAACTGCGACCTGGACGTCCTGCACGTCCTTAAAGACGTCGTGGGTGTGGACGCCGAGACTGTCTGGTACAAACAGGAAGATCTGACAGGTTTTGACGGCGTCGTCGTTCCTGGGGGCTTCTCCTACGGAGACTATCTCAGGGCAGGAGCAATTGCAGCTCGCACTCCAATAATGAACTCAGTGAAAAAACTCGCAGCCGAAGGCAAGCCTGTCCTTGGAATTTGCAACGGCTTCCAGATTCTTACCGAGGCCCGGGTGCTTGAGGGAGCCCTGACAACTAACGAATATCCGAAGTTCCGGTGCCACTGGACTAACCTCAGGGTAGAGACCGTTGATACGCCTTTTACCTCGAAGTTCAGGAAAGGCGAGGTTATAAGGATGCCTATTGCCCATATGGAAGGGCAGTTCTATGCAGAAGAAAAAATCCTGGCCGAACTCGACGAAAACGAGCAGGTTGTTTTCCGTTACGTGGATGAAAACGGAAAGGTAACGGATGCAGCCAATCCTAACGGTTCTCTTGAAAACATTGCAGGAATAGTAAATTCTTCGAGAAATATCTTCGGCCTCATGCCCCATCCGGAAAGAGCCTCCGAATCAATCCTGGGCTCAGA
>CAYSZA010000006.1:0-30012 GCA_964435275.1 uncultured Methanosarcinales archaeon
TTTTTAAATACCGGCTTCTGTCACTGAGCAAGAATATATTATTATTATTATTATTCAAATCTTTATATCACTATTCAGCTATTGATACTGATTCGATTATTGATATTGTACTCGTTGTAGCGCTGAACTTTATCTGCTGGCCGTAAATATCCATCTGTTTCGGTTTAAGCAGGTTTATCTGGTGTCATTTAAAGCCACTCCTCTTATCTCTAGTAGTTCAGATAGTCTATTTAAAGCATATTTTTTCTCACTTATCATGATTTCCAATTTGTTGACCTCAGCTTCTAACTGCGCAATTTCTATTTTTAGCTGCAGTATCTGCTCTTTAATAAGATCATTACTCTGCATTATATCAGCCCAATAACTGTGTGTTAACCCCTAAACTCTATGATATTGCTTATGTATAAATCAATGCGTTTTCACTTTTTAGATATTCGCTTTACTTCACTGTCAACACTATACTAAGCTGTCGTTACCTTAATGTACTCAGTGAATTCGCAGACACCATCCTCTAGAGCAGGAACAGAGATAGTCCTTTATTACTTTTTATATTCCAGTTTTTTTCATATTACATTTAGCAATATTCATAAGATAGTGGCTAAGAAATATGCTTCCTGACGGATAGATATATGTACTATCTGAAAACAAAATCCACTAAAACAGGAATTAAAATGCTTTAATCAGGAGCGAGATGCCTCATCTCTTTAAATAATTAAATAGAAAGCTCAGTTAAGAAGACATTGAAGCCGTTCAACCAAGAAGAAATTGAAGTCGTACTGCAGGAGAAAATCACGTGCTTTGGAGCTATTTAATTCGATAGGTAGATCCACTGCAGCGGGGATTGAAAACCCTGTGTTTGCCCGGACGTTTGATGTTAAGGCGTACGTTAGATATTGCCAAAATAAGGTAACCTGAATCTTCACAAAAGGACGGATTTACCGGTTTGAAAGCCTTGTAACAAGACGGAGATAGGAATGGCAGCGGTTGAAACGACTGAAAGGTTGGGACGTAGCCTTGGCTTTTTCTCAACCTTCGCAATCGGTACCGGTACAATGATTGGGGCCGGAATATTCATTCTCCCAGGGATCGCGGTTGCAGATGCGGGTTCTGGAGCAATAATTTCTTTTCTGCTTGGCGGACTTATTTCAATAGCAACAGCCATCAGTATGTCAGAACTGGCAACAGGCATGCCTCTGGCAGGCGGTAGCTATTATTATACCAGCAGGACAATGGGAGCTGCGCTAGGTGCAGTAATAGGACTTGGCTCCTGGCTGGCATTAATTTTTAAGGGTACATTTGCACTCATTGGCCTTGCAGAATACTTTCAGATTTTCTATCCTCTGCCCCTCTATTTTGTAGCCGCTGCCACAGGCTTGATCCTGTTAGTGATTAATTACCGTGGGGCGAAAAGCAGCGGTTCGTTGCAGAACTTTATTGTTATTTTTTTGCTGGTAATCCTGGCTCTATTCATAGTCAGAGTCTCTTTTATGGTTGATCCGGCTAACTTCACACCTGCTAGATCTCACGATATAACCTCGATAATCACAACAGCAGGAGTTATTTTTATATCTTATTTAGGGCTCGCAGAGGCTGCTGCGGTCTCCGAAGAAGTAAAAAACCCGTCAAAGAACCTGCCTCTGGCATTTATCACTTCAGCGGTTGTGGTTACCTTATTCTATGTTGGCATAATGGCGGTAGTTGTCGGATTTTCCAATCCGCAGGCAACCGGGACATCGGTTACGCCCCTGGCAGATATTGCAGGCCTGATGGCAGGTGAATTCGGAAGAGTTGTGATCGCCCTGGGTGCGCTGCTTGCAACGCTTTCCACAGCCAATGGTGCCATACTGTCCTCTTCAAGATTTCCCTTTGCCATGAGCAGGGATGCACTCATGCCTGAGTGGTTTGTCATGATCCATCAGAAATTCGAGACTCCTCACAACGCTATACTGATCACGGGCATGGTAATGGTCCTGCTTTTATTCCTTTTCGATATTGAGGAGCTTGCAAGACTGGGTGGGGCTTTTAACATTTTGATATTTATCCTGCTAAATATGGCAGTAATAATCCTGAGAAAAAGAACTCTGCCTGGGTATGAACCCACATTTCGCGATCCGTTATTTCCCTATACGCAAATTTTCGGAATAATCGGGAGTATAGTACTTTTGCCCTTACTTGGCGGCTTACCTCTTCTTTTCACCGTAATGATGATTTTTGCTGGAATTGGCTGGTACTCATTCTACGGAAGGGGCAAAGCGATGCCAGAATATAATTTATTCGATCTGCTGGAAAACGCTGTCGAAAAGAAGGAACTTGAGCCTGTACCCCTGGCTAAAGTACTGGTTCCGATTTCCAATCCGAAACATGAGCGTGACCTTTTGCGACTGGCGGATATGACGGGAAGTGAGATAATTTGCCTCCATGTCATCGAGGTTCCGGACCAAACAACCTTAAAATTAGCTCAGGAAGCATATCACGAGAAAAAGATAGAAATGGACTGCCATTTCAAAGAAGAGTTTGACAGTTATCCTGCAACTCTCGGACATAAAAGAGAATATATAGTTGCCTTTGACCACAGCATATCGAGTTCAATTCTGGAGCAGGCTGAGATTGAAAACGCAGACATGATTATCATGGGATGGCACGAAGCAAAGAGATTCCAGTACTCACTCGGAGTAACAAGCGATGTTCTGCTGTCTTCAAAAAGTCCGATCGCATTATTAAAGGGATATTTGCCTGACAGTATCAATAAAATTCTTGTAGGATATAATGGCAAAGAAAATTCAGTATACGGTCTTTACCTGGCAAAAAAGCTGGCTTTAAACGCAGGGGCTGAGATTGAAATTCTCAGCATTATTAGCCCTGATGAGGCTCAGGAAACAAGGCTGGGAATCACTGATGAACTTCAGGGTCTGGTTGAAAAAACAAATTCTGTGCCTGTTAGTTTCAGAATACTGGAAAGATACTCCATAGAAGACGCTCTACTGGAGGCTTCAAACAACAGTGATCTGACAATAATCGGGGACTCAAGTGAAAGATTTAAAATTTCTTTGCTTGGGACTTTATCACAAAGGGTTGCCAGGCATTCTAAGAAACCGATAGTCATTGTCAAAAAATCAAAACCTATTTCAAAAGAGAGTTTTAATTACCTGGTTAAAAAGTTTGTTCGGAAATATGCACCAGGTTCGGGAAAAAGGCCAGAATAACCGGTTAAAGGCGAAATAAAGGTTAGAATAACAGGTAAAAGGCAAAACAATACATATAAGAGATACGAATGTCGCTGTCGGATACTCCCAGCTTGGGGACGGAAAGCTTTATTACGAGATTGAAGGAAAAGGCGAGACACTTGTACTTTGCCACGCAGGCTTTCTTGATAACCGTATGTGGGGCTGGCAGTGGGGTGCTTTTACCCGGCATTACAGGATTCTTAACTTTGACATACGTGGATTCCCGCTTCTTCACTCATTTTCAATAACTCCATAATGGCACTACAGTTTCTTCGCTTTGACATTCGCGGTTCGGAAGATCCGATTCTGTACTCGGGAGTTTTCCCGCCGCTGGATTTTTACTGCCTTCTTCAGGAACTGGGAATCGAACACGCAAATGTATTAGGCTGCTCTCTGGGCGGAGAAATGGCCACAGATTTTACGCTCTAACATCCTGAGATGGTGAACTCGCTGGTGATTGTCAGTGGGGCTCCAGGCGGCTTTGAGATGCAGGGAGAGCCTCCATCCCAGATTCTGGAAATTCTGCAGGCGATTGAACAGGGTGACCTGGAACGTGTAAGTGAACTGCAAATACGCCTCCGGGTTGACGGCATTTACCGCTAGCCGGAAGAGGTTGACCCCTTTATCCAAAAATGTGTAGCCAGAATGAACCGGTAGCAGTGGAAAATGGTACCTGGGCAAAAGCTGACGCAAATCCCCTTTATCAGCTAAATCCGCCGGCAGTTTCAAGGCTTGCCGAAATTGCCGTTCCGGCACTTGTTATAGCCGGTGCTCTGGACCACCCTGAAATCCTGAGAGCGGACTCCCTGCTGGCAAACAGGATAAAGGAAGCAAAAAAGCTTATTCCGGCCAATTGTGCGCATGTACCTTATATGGAAAAGCCCAGGGAATTTAATCGGCCTGTACCGGGTTTCCTGGGCTGTGTCTGAAGCCTTAATCCAGGAGACCGGGAGTTTGCAGATCAAGGTTTGCTAAATCAGGATCGGAACCCTTGAGGTTATAGATTTTCTCACCCTGCAACCTCTTTCGTCCGCCTCTTCCTCCTCAGAGATTTTAGTTTTATTAGAAAGTCGAGCTATATATGTTATAAGATTAATATAACATTATAGGCGAAAGCTTATAAAAATAATTAAATTTGATTATTAATAAGCTTTTATTTTTTAGTGCACAGTCCGAGTGGACAATTCACATTTGAGAGGGGGAACGTTATGTCAGTTAAAATAGAATGGCAAATTTTTACAGCCGAGACCCGGAGCGACGGCACCTGGACCTCGAACAGCCCTGCCCTTGCGGAGCTGCTCAACGCCGTAGCAAGTTCCGAAAAAGTTAAGGAGCCTACTCTGGATATCGAGGGTGCTATGGCCAATCGGGCCATTAAAGGGATGCCGTATTTCAAAATAATCTCGGTAACTCCCGGAAACAACAGGGGTAAAGACAGCACTAAAAAGTCTTCAGGGAACTTCTGCTATCATAAACCTGCAGGTAAAACCCACTGAAAGCAATATATTTGTGTTCGGTTAAGATACGGTCTGCAGAGGATGTGTTATTTTTATTGCGTTTCTGTGAGATTATGGTCTAATAGACGAATCGAACATTATAATGTTTATTTTAAATTATATCATTTTATTTTTAGCAATTTATTAGTCCGATAAAACGCAGAAAAAAGACTGAGCTGGCCGATAACCTGAAAACCTGTTATATTTTTAAGGTTGTTTTTTGTAACTTGTTTATCTTCGGTTTTGAGATGGATGTGAGACCGGATACTTCCTTAAGCAGCATCAATTACGTTTTTAACTGAAATTCCATCCATATGCTCCAGTTATTGCATGCACGTAGCTGAGATGCAGTCCCTTATGAATATTCCTGGACAGGGTCAAATAACTGCTGGTAAAAAGAAAATGTTTCTTGCTGTTCTCTGTAATGTATTTTCGGCCTGACAAAACAATGTTTCCAGTGAAAGATGCTGCTTAAGCCCTACTGCCTGACTTTGTTTCCTCTATTTCGGTTGTGTGCGATTTTGAGCTTAAGGCAGTAGCGAACTAAACATACGCTACATCGGGATGTCACCGGTGCAATTTACCTGACAGATAATCATAAATACTGGCCACTGGAGGAAATTCGATCCGTCTGATTTTCATACAAATACTTTTAAAATAATCCCCCTTATTTAAATAGGGGAAACAAATGCCATACAAGAGCAATTCCGAACTGCCGGAAACAGTTAGGGAAAGTCTGCCTCAGCACGGACAGGATATTTACAGGGAAGCTTTCAATAACGCTTGGGAGGAATATGAAGAACCTTCCGAAAGACGGGGAGATGCGTCAAGAGAGGAGACAGCCCATAAGGTTGCCTGGAGCACGGTTAAGAAAGTATATGAGAAAAACTCGAAAGGAGATTGGGTAAAAAAGGATTGAGATTTTGATTTTTCGGGATTTGCCTGTCCATTTTTTAAGTCCTCCCTTGTGAACGTTTTGTCCTATCGCAAAGTATTTTGTTTGAAAATAGCTGTGATGCTGCTTAATTGTAGAAGCCTGAGATTTGATACAATACAGGTAGGCATACAAGAATATAAGAAGTATGATAGGTAACAGAACCTCTTATATATATGAACAAAGTATTTAATATACGTGGGGAGGCAGAAAAAATGGGTATATTCTCCTTCATAATACGCAGTAAATGTAAATACCGTACTTCGTGTCCAAATTTCCAGAAAGGGGGTAAGTACTGTGAAGGATTTGATTACTGTAAGTGCGGGCTGTTTTTGAAAAGGAGAAGGGGAATCTGAGCTTTTTAACTCCTGGCTCCGGGAAGCCTATGTCTGTAAAAATTATCATATAGTTCTAAAGCCCCAATTTAAAAGTTTGAAGTTTACAGGATTATAGCTCACAGATCGACATTTTACAGGTTTATACTCACAGATTTATACTTTCGGGTTAATCCTTACAGGTTTATCTAGAAGTTCAGACCTTATCTACTCTATATACGAGTATAAATCTATAAAGTGATTTGGGGAGCTTTCAGTGTGACAGGGACAGGATCTTTAAATTTGTTAGGCTTATTACTTCTTACTCTTCTCCTTTTTTCAATTACTGCCGGGTGTATAAATTCTGCGGATACTGCTGAAATTCCTGTTTCAGATCTGAACCCCAAAGAGCTGGTAGCTCATATACAGGACCTGATCCCTGATAGAACGAACAGTTCTCTGCCTGATGAAGCCGGATCAGGAGAACGGAACTGGACAATAGGGAACAACACTGCTGCAGACTCGGTAGGTTCTATTTTTCCTGAGGTGCCCGATGTTCCGACTTATCCCGAAGAAAAATCGAACCTTGTTTATCCTAAGGAATACAGGCGACTGTCCCTGAACTTCCAGAGAGGCATCGGGTCAGGTAATGAAAAAATCGCATCTGAGGTCTTCAATATCACCGGAAAAACCACAGGATACAATATTGAAGATGCATGCGACGTTTTTGACTATGTAAACAGGCACTGGGAATACCGTTATGACGAAAATGCTGAGTTCTTCTTTGGAGCAGCTCAGACTATAAATGACGGGTATAAAGGGGACTGTGATGACTATTCCATAGTGATGTCTGCCCTTTTAAAAAACATGGGATTCAATACCAGAGTAGTTACTGCAATAAGCGGAGATTACGGGCATGTCTATCCTGAGCTTTACATAGGGAACAGTACGGAGACTGCATATGGTGTTCTCACATATTTAAAGGGTAGATATTCCTATGCTGAGAATATCTGGTACTCAAACAGGGAGCTTGAAGGTGGAGAGCTTCAATACTGGCTGAACTTTGACTGGAGCGGGTCAAACGGGTACAGGCACCCTGGAGGCGTATATTTTGAGGGAAGACAGGTAATTTATTATCCCAATGGGCTAATCGAGTTCTGAATTCGGAGATAAATCTGAATCTTCCCTTCATAATCGTTGTCTGCTCGTAAAACGATTTTCTTTAATTTTTTTCGCTTTTCTGTTTCTATTCTTTAGCAGCCAGAGTATGGGATAACTGCAGAAAAATATACATTGATTCATTTTTTACAAGATTGATTATCGAAACTTAATTTCTCTGATTAAGTTTATATGTGCGTATCTCTACTTCTTTAATAAAAGGAAGTTCGGTCGGACTAGAGACCTCAAAAAGCTGTTAAAGGGGAGTTTTATGGTAATAAGTAACTACAGCGAACTTATTCGGGGAGATCGGGTACGGGCTAATACGCCTCCTGAGATTAATCAGGCAATCGATACTGAGATAGCTGCATCAGTCCGGTTCTATGCGAGCAAGACCGATTATGAAATAACGAAAAGAATCAAAGAGCTGGATCTGGAGTGGGATATCGAGCGTTATCTAGAAGCCAATGCGGCTATATTTTCCTTTATTGGGGCTGCACTGGGTTTAAAAAAGAGCAGAAACTGGTTTATTCTGCCTGTAACAGTTTCAATTTTCCTGCTTCAACACGCAGTACAGGGCTGGTGTCCACCAGTATCCGTATTCCGACGGCTTGGGATACGCACAAGACGCGAGATCGAGGTGGAAAAATATGCACTTAAAGCTTTGCGCGGAGACTTTGACGAGATTTCAGACCAGGATAGTGACATAAACCGTGCAAAAGAAGCTGTAACTGAGAGTAGAGGTGTCTGATAGGTGCAACGCCTGGGATCTAATCTCATTAGATACCTGAGATCTACTTTTTTGCAAGCTCGGTCCAGGAAACCTCTCAGTTATTCTCCAGGCTGTCAAAGCTTAACTATCTTCTAGGCAGTCAAAGCCTGAGTTTTCCTGTACTTATTCATTTACTGGAATTTTCCCTACTCGTCTGATAAACCTGAGTGCTTTTTTCAGTCTCATGCTCTTGAAATCTTTCCGTGACCCTGATCTTTCCCCTTCCAATTTTATTCTTAGATATTATTATATAAATATAGCCCATAACTTGATTCTGCCGAATGATATTTATTTTTCAATCTTAAGGGGGAGTTGGAATAACCACCGGAGTAGGTAATCTTGACAAAAGTATAGACTTGACCAATATATGGCTCAGGGATATTCTAAGCCAGTTGAGGTGGCAGAGTAAAGAAAGTGCATATCAGGCACTGCGGGGTACACTTCATGCGCTCAGGGACAGGCTTCCGGCAGAAGAAGCAGTCGATCTGGCAGCACAGTTGCCCCTTGTAGTTAAAGGGATGTACTTTGATGGCTGGACTCTCAGGGATAAGCCCGAGAAATTCAAAAAAGAGGAATTTGCAAGAAGGGTTCACGCACAGTTTGAGTTTGATGACAATATAAACCCGGCTGAAGTTATACGGGCTGTCCTGCGGGTTATGTACAGGCATATGGGTGAAGGTGAGCTTCGGGATGTAAGATCCAATATGCCGAAAGATATCCAGGAATGGTTCCCAGAAGAGGTCGCACCGAGAGGGTAAAGCTTTGTTCTTTAAACTGGAACTTTTTTCGGGGACATTTTTAAACTTCATATCCATTCCTGTTTTCTCTTCTTTCTTCCTTTCTTGTAGGAATGTTTTCTCTTAACTCCTTCAAAACTTTCTCCCGTTGTTCCTTTCTCAAAAAGATTATATCATATAAATCCTAACTATGTTAAACTCTTCAATGTTACAAATCCGAATAATTGTGTTAAGCCCTAACAGACAGAGATTGAGGTTTCAAAAATGACAGAAAAACTCGGAATTCTGGCCATTGGCCACGGGAGCAAGCTGCCTTACAACAAGGAAGTAGTCACTCAGATCGCAGATTATATCGCACAGAAGCACTCTGATGTTGTCGTCAGAGCCGGTTTTATGGAAAACAGTGAGCCGACTCTTGAAGAGGCAATTGAAGGCTTTTCAGGGACCGGGGTGACAAAAGTTGCGGCAGTACCGGTTTTCCTGGCTTCAGGAGTTCATATCACAAAGGATATCCCGGAGATCCTGAGTCTGGATGAAAAAGGCTGCGGTACCCTGGAAATTGACGGAAAACCAGTTCCTCTGTGCTATGCAAAGCCTCTCGGGGCTGACGAACTTATCGCTGACCTTGTGTTCAAAAGGGTTGAGGAAGCCCTTTAAATTCATATCCAGGGTCCGGTTTTATCATGGACCTGCATAAGAAAAAGCTCGCCGTGCTTGACCTGACCCACGGCGGCATTCCTATTGCAAAAAACCTTGCAGCCGCTGGAAATGAAGTAACCGGAATAGATGTCTACGGAACAGTCGAATCTGGGATGCTGCTTGAACTTGAGGAAAAGCACGGGATACACTGTTCAAAGACTGTGCTTCCTGCCTCTGAATTTGATTTTCTGGTTGCGCCTGTACATCTGGACCCTGCCTATCCGATGCTTGCAGAAGCCAGAGCGCAGGGAAAAAGTATCCTCTCGCACCATGAAATTGTTGGAGAAATCCTCAAAAGGGACTCAAGACTATCCGGCATAACAAAAGTTGAGGTTACGGGCGTAAAAGCGAAAACAAGTACTGCTTCCCTCCTTGCCGATATGCTCTCCAGGCGGTTTGAGGTAGTGTTGCACACTTCTCGGGGGCTCGAATACTGGAAAGCAGGTACATCTTCCCTTATCCACAGGGGCCTGAGCATAACTCCCGGAAGCATTCTGGTTGCAGTTGAGACCGTTTTTGAAGCAGGGCTCAAGCCGAATTTTTTAATCTTCGAGATCTCGATAGGTGGCACAGGCACCGCCGATTTAGGGATTCTTACGACCCTTTCACCGGACTACGGGATTGCAAACAATACCGCCCCTGCAAGCGAGGCTAAACTGCAGCTTGTCAGGCAGGCAAAAGCCGGAAGTACCCTCCTCATTAATGCTGGAGCCGAAAAAGCCCTTAAGGCTGCAAAAGCAAACCAGGTAAAGGTTCTAACATTTAAAGACCCCTTCAGTGTTGAGTTTCCCGGAATCTCGGGCCAGGTAGCCGACTTTTTACTGGAAACAGGTTGCAGGCCTGCAGTACCCCCAATCCCTTCAGAATTGTCAGGAGTTTCAGGCTTCTCAGGTTCTTTCATTCGCTTTATACACAGGGAAAAAGTAATTTTCTCAGCTTCCCTGCTCCAAGGATATAACGTTTCGGCTTACAGGACTGCCTTTGTTGCAGCGTCGGCAGCCGCACTCGAACTTGGAATTGAACGTGAAGCTGTTATTTCGGTGATTGAGAGATTCCGGGGGCTTTCAGGCAGGATGCAGGAAAAAGAAATAAATGGTTTTTCCCTGATAGACAATTCCAATTCCGGCATGGACATTCTCTCGGCTGAAAAAGCTCTTGAGTACGCTCTTCTTAAGAAAAAGGACGAAAAAAAGGAAGGTATTATTCTCGTACTGGGAGAAGAGGCCTCTCAGGTTTGTGAAGGGCTGCTTCCTGAATCCGTGCAGGGTTTTATAGACAGATTCGGTACAAAGTGCAGGCAGGTTATCCTGGTAGGAGAACGGATGAAGGCAGTAACCGGTAAGAATATATTTTATGCGCGGAATCTTCCTGAAGGGCTCTCCAAAGCCTCGGAATTTGCAGGGGCCGACGATATAATTCTTTCTTCTGTAAAATGCTTCCGTTAAGGGCTTCTTTAACGGGCGATATCAGGCTGTAAGCCTCTTGCCGGAATTTTTATGATACAGTTTTATACAGGCTCTTCCAATCTGTATTCGTTTCCAATACTTGTTTAAACTTCAACTGATCGTGTTTCCAACCTTACTCCCGTACAGGCGGCGTCCGATCCCTCGCGATCAGGAACCTTCTGAAGGAAACGTATTATTGTTCCTATAGTATCAAAGTTATCTGAATAAGAGGATGAATAAGAGGATTTGTCATGACTGGAAAAGAGATTTCGATCATCCATCCCCGTCCCAGTTCTATAGTTGCGGCTCTTTATACCCTCAGGGACTTAAATGTCGATGTAGCTATCCTGCACGGGCCTCCGGGATGCTCTTTTAAACATGCAAGGCTGCTCGAAGAAGACGGCATACATGTTGTTACCACAGGCCTTGATGAGAACGGTTTTGTTTTCGGAGGGCATGACAGGCTTGTTGAACTTATTAACAAATCAGTGGAACTTTTTAACCCTAAAGTTATCGGGGTTGTAGGAACCTGCGCCAGCATGATTATCGGGGAAGAGATGCATGAAGCCGTGCTCGAGGCAAATCCTGATGTCCCTGTTATCGAAGTTGAGGTGCATGCAGGCTATCACAATAATACAAAAGGAGTGCTCTTTGCCCTGGAATCCGCACTCGATGCCGGGATTATCGACCATAAAGAATTCGAGCGCCAGGAATACCTCCTTGCAAAAGCCACAGATGTGGAAAAGCGATTCGGGGCTGCAAGCAGGGAATACCTTGCTCCCTCCCGTGGGGACGTCAAATATAAGGTTGCGAAGCGTGTAATCCAGCTCCTCCAGGAAGGCAAGAAAGGCCTCGTCATCATGAACGCCAAAAAAGAGACCGGTTATATGTTTGCTGACATTACCCTTGCGGTCAATGAAGTCGCAGCAGCTCTCGGGAAAAAGGAAAACCTTATCAATATGGCAAATCTCGATCCCAAACTCGGGCTTCCGAGAGTAAGGCAACATGCCGAGTATATAATGAGAGACCTGAAAGCTCACGGGGTTGAGATGCATGAAATCATTGGCGGTATGGACGAGTATCCGGTTGCAGGGGAAAAGGTCAGCCAATTGATAAAGGAAAAATACAGTGATTTCGATTTTGCGATCATTACAGGCGTTCCGCACGCAATCCCTATGGAACATATAAGGAGTATGGAGCTTATCTCGATAACTAACGGCCCTAGACAGGTTCTACCCTTAAAAGAGATGGGTCATGAGTATGTGCTGGTTGAAATCGACCTTCACCCAAAAACGCTTGGAGTTAGTGAGATTGTAGAATCCGAGTTCGGGGCTACCTTAAGGGAAGTTGCAAAGGAAGCCTGAGCAGGAAAGGCTAGGAGAAGTCAGGAGGAAGATCCTTTGAAAAAACAAAAGATTATAGCAATCTACGGCAAAGGCGGCATAGGTAAATCAAGTACGGCTTCAAATGTTGCCGCCGCCTGTGCCGAGGCAGG
Organism: uncultured Methanosarcinales archaeon; assembly: GCA_964435275.1. GTDB lineage: Archaea > Halobacteriota > Methanosarcinia > Methanosarcinales > Methanosarcinaceae > Methanosarcina. Next base: position 12,275 of record CAYSZA010000006.1, read on the forward strand.
CAAGAAAGTCATGATCATAGGCTGCGATCCTAAAAGCGACTCATCAATCACCCTGCTTGGAGGCAGGAGAATTCCAACCATTCTCGACCTCCTGCGTGAAGGTGTGGACGTAAAAGAAGAGGACGTGGTCTTTGAAGGATACGCAGGAGTCAAATGCGTGGAAGCAGGTGGCCCCGAGCCAGGCATAGGGTGTGCAGGTCGAGGGATTATTGTTGCCATCCAGAAGCTGAAAAGCATTTCAGGAGATCTCTTGAAAGAGCAGGATCTAATAATTTACGATGTACCCGGGGATATTGTCTGCGGCGGATTTGTTGCCCCTGTAAGAAAAGGTTTTGTAAATGAGGCTTATGTCCTGACTTCAGGAGAGTACATGCCCCTTTACGCGGCAAACAATATCTGCAAGGGACTTTCCAAAATAGGAATGCCACTTAGCGGGGTAATCTGCAATTCCAGAAATGCGAGCAGGGAAGAGGAAATTGTTGCGAAATTTGCAGATGAAGTAGGCAGCCAGCTTATGGCTTTTATCCCGAAGCGGCAGGCAGTTCAGGATTGTGAAAGGGAAGGCTATTCTGTGATGGAAAAAGCACCCGAATCCGATATTGCGGAAATCTACCGCAGGCTTGGAAAAGCGATCCTCGAAAACGAAAAAAGAGTTACATCCGACTCTCTAAGTGATGAGCGGTTGAGGGAATTGACAAAATGAACTCAAGCGATAAATGGCTGAGGAATTGATAGAATAAACCGAAGCGGCAAATCGCTGAGGGAACCGAAGCACAAATCGTTGAGGGAATTGACAGGACAAACCGCATCGACACCTGAACTGCAATATAAATTTCAATGACAATAAATTGCAAAAGTATATTAACCGTATAATTGCCGGGCAAAATAAACCAGGGGTATCGAAAAATGCTTAATGACAGGCAATCCGTAGCAGGAAACATTCCCAGGATTCTAATTTCTGCAGACCGTTCTTCTTCAGGCAAAACCACAATCTCCATGGGCCTGATGGCTGCCCTCGTTTCAAGAGGTTATAAAGTCCAGCCCTTCAAGGTCGCCCTGGACTATATCGACCCGAGTTACCATACTGAAATTACTGGCAGGTTCTGTCGGAACCTTGACGGCTACCTTATGGATGAGAATGGAATTCTGGATGTCTATACCCATGCCTGTGAGGCCGGGGATAAAGCTGATATTGCGATTATTGAAGGGGTTCGCGGGCTTTATGAAGGCTTTGAGAGTTTAAGCGACCTTGGGAGTACTGCCCAGATTGCAAAAATCCTTAACTGCCCTGTAATCCTGGTAATCAATGCCCGGAGCATTACCCGTTCGAGTGCAGCTCTTGTCAACGGGTACAGGAACTTCGACCCTGATGTGGAAATCGCAGGAGTTATCCTTAATAACATAGGAAGCCGCCGCCATGCCGAAAAAGCAAAAGAGGCAATCGAGTATTATACGGGCGTTCCGGTTATAGGGATCGTTCCAAGAGATCCCTCTATGCAGATTTCCATGCGCCATCTCGGGCTTATGCCAGCTCTCGAAGGCCGAAGACGGCTTGGGGACGGAAGTTTTGAAGCCCGCCTTCACGGCATTGAAGAAATAATCAATAAAGGAATTGATGTTGACCGTTTCCTTGAAATCGCAAAAAGCGCAAAGCCCCTGAAAAGTCCTGATAATAGCGTTTTTTCTCCGGCTCCCGATACCGGAGTATCCAGGCCAAAAATAGGTGTGGCTCTGGATGAGGCTTTTAACTTTTACTATCGTGATAATATCGACCTTCTAAAACTTGCAGGCGCAGAGATCGTTTACTTCAGCCCTGTTAATGATACCGCGCTTCCTGAGGTTGATGGGCTCTATATCGGGGGCGGTTATCCCGAACTTTTTGCAGCCGAACTTGAAGCCAACGAGTCCATGCGCCAGGACATAAAAAAGGCTTCTGTTGCAGGCATGCCTGTTTATGCCGAGTGCGGGGGGCTTATGTACCTAACGGAAAAAATCAGTACAGGCGTTCCCGGAAAAGGCACCTATCACGATGCTTCAATGCCGGAATCCACGTACTCAATGGTCGGCGCGCTCCCTGGGCACACTATCATGGGGCAGACAAGAGTGGTCAGCTATAATATCGGAACCCTTAATAAGGACTGCCTTATCGGGAAAAAAGGTAACAGCTTCAAGGGGCATGAATTCCATCACTCTGAAATAAGAGAAATTCCCGAGGATGCCGAATTTGCAATAACCCTGTCGAGAGGAACAGGCATAAAGCAGGAAAGGGACGGACTTATTTCTGGAAACACACTTGGCTCTTACGCCCACCTTCACGGGGTTGCATACAGGGAGCTTGCAGGCTCACTCGTAGAAGCTGCAAGGAAGTTTCGGGAATCCAGTTCTCTTCCGTAACGGGTACAGCCTCTTCTGTAATGTGTGCAGGCTTCTTACGTATGTGTGCAGGCTCTTCTGTAGTCAATACACATACCTTCGGTCGTATGCAGATGCCAAAATAAAGATTCACCTGCAGACAACCAGTCCGCATGAAACCCTCCGCGGCACAGGTCCAGGCCTTGAGATTGTGGTCCAGGCCTTTGCAGGTCGAAAAAGCAATATTATATTAAATTAGATTATAACAGGGTAGATTACAATAAACTGGATTATAGAAAATTATGTTATTAGATCTGGATTAGGGAAACCAAGTTACAGGAATTAGACTACTGCAAATCGAATTGTAATAAAAGCCATATTATAAAAAATTAAAGCATAGCAGGCAGGATTATAGCAAGCCGGCTTGTTAGGAAACTTATTTTCTTTTATTTTTCAGGTGAATCTATTGAAAACACAACTTAGAGGAGACCGGGTCCTTGCCGGAAAGGAAGCGGTAGCCGAACTATACAAAACTGGTTATTTCGGTCGCCCGAAAGTCGAGGGGCTCGAACTCTCACTTGTAGAAGCTGCTTTTCTTCTGTCCAGAGGAAAGCTGGAGATCGAACTTGAAGGCACACTGCTTGATTTCAAAGCCTTTTTCGAACAGGCTTCCTTGAGGCAGCCGAATTTTGAGCTGAAATATATCGTTTACAAAGATCTTAAGGAAAGGGGGTATTACGTCCAGCCGTCAGCCGCGGATTTCCGGGTGTATCCCAGGGGGAGCCATCCCGGCAAAAGTGCAGCAAAAATTTTTGTCCACGTCCAGTCGGAAAGGCAGCTCCTTCCTGTAAAACTTCTGCAGGAATCCGTCGCCTCGGCAGAGAACGTGCACAAGCAGTTTATCCTTGCCGTGGTGGATGAGGAAAGCGACCTTACTTTTTATGAGGTTAAGATCGCAATTCCTGAAGGAGACATGCCTGAACCCTATCCTGCTGTCAAAACCGATGCCACCTTCCTGGAGGACAGGGTTATAGCCTGGGATGCTCAAGCCTCGGAAACCCTCTATACAAGGGGCTTTTACGGGAAAATGCTGGATTCTGAAAGGCTGCAGCTCTCCCTGGTAGAATCCCTTTATCTTTTTTCCAGGGGTGTAATAACGGTTCGGGACAGGAAAGGTAAGGTGTTTTCATTTGACGAGTTTATCGAGAAAGCCTCGGAGATTGAGAGTTCTTTCCTGAGAAAGTACGGTGTCTATAAAAACCTCAGGGATTCTGGGCATGTGGTCAAAACCGGCTTTAAATTCGGGACAAATTTCAGGGTATATCGGAAAGTAGAGTCAATAGAAAAAATTCCGCATTCGGAGTACCTTGTAAATGCCATCCCTGCTGATTTCGAGTTCAGGCTCCCGGTAATGTCCGGAGTGGTCAGGCTTGCAAACAGCGTACGGAAAACGGTGCTTTTTGCAGTCGAGAAGGGGGAAGAAATCGAATACCTGGACATCAGCCGAACAAAAATGTGATACTCTAAACTGGTATTCTCAGGGTATTTTTTTCGTGGTTAACGTTCCCTGGAATTATGAAAATCGGAGCTTTAGTCGAGGGTGAAGTATAAATGTGGGATATTATTGCAGTAGACATCTCTGGCAGGCACAGGATTAAAGGAGGTTATTATATGGTATGCGCAGCTGCAGCGCTTACGGTATCGGCTAACTATATTGAAAAGGTCAAGCAGATCAAAATCCTTTCCCTCTGGCTGAAAAGAGCTCCCAGCCTGCTGGATATTGTGCAGCTAATCGAAGATACGGCTGACCAGCTTTCCTTTGAAGGTACAATTGTGGCCGAAAAAGGAGACATGTACAATAAACCCAGATGGGTGACCGAAAGTATGTTTTCCAGGGCTTTTAAATATCAGGAATCGATTGCCGAAAGGCGGTCGATTGAACTCGTGCACCACATTTCCCTGAGCGCCCGAAATCTATTGATAAAAGAACTTCAAATCGAGGCATGAAAATTTCAGCAGAACAGAAATTCGGTAATGGGAACAGGGTAGTTCTCGTTAAAAGGACAACTCCAAATTCGGATCCAGAGCGTGAGGAATACCTCTTCCAGGAACTGAGGGAACTTGCAAAAGCAGCAGGTTACCTGCCGGTTGGCGAGCTTAAACAAACCAGGTATCCCGACTCAAGATACCAGCTCGGCCGGGGGAAGATTGAGGAACTTGCCGAACTTGTGAGGAATACGGGTGCAGAGAAAGTAATCTTCTATAATAGGCTTTCTACTACCCAGCTTTTCAATATCTCGGAAATCTGTAAGTGCCAGGTTATCGATAAATTCCAGCTCATCCTTGAAATTTTTGCAAAAAGGGCCACTACCCACCGTTCAAAGCTCCAGGTGGAACTGGCAAGATTGAGATATGAGGTTCCCAGGGCGAGAGCTGTCGTTTCTCTCCTGAAGAAAGAGGAAAGGGCAGGGTTTATGGGGCTTGGGGATTACGAGGATTCCTATGAGCAGGACCTGAAGAAAAGGATCGCAAGAATTCAGAGTGAACTCGAATCTGCAGAAAAAGACGATGAGTCTCTGCGGGCTCTAAGGCACAGGAAAGGTTTTTCCCTTATCTCCCTTGCAGGATATACCAATGCCGGAAAAAGTACGCTCTTCAACGCTATTGTGAATGAAAGTGTTGAGGCAAAGAATCTGCTTTTTACAACGCTTGTGCCCACGACCCGAGCTCTGGACCTCGGAGGGCGAAAAGCTCTTTTGACCGACACTGTGGGATTTATAGAGGATCTTCCTCACTGGCTGGTTGACGCCTTCAAGTCCACACTTGACGAGATTTTCCTATCGGACCTTATCCTCCTGGTCGTGGATGTAAGTGAAAAACCCGAGATGATCCTGCAGAAACTTTCGACATCTCACGATACCCTGTGGGACAGGCTCCGGGGAGCTCCTATTATTACAGTGCTTAACAAGGTCGATCTGATTAATGAATCCGAACTTGACGGTATTATGGAACAGATAGGTTATATGGCCCCGAACCCCGTACTCGTTTCTGCAAAAAAAGGCATCGGCATGACTGCTCTGAAAGCCGAAATAATGAAGCATCTGCCTCCCTGGTGTTTTTGCTCCCTTTCCCTTCCGAATTCGGAAAAAGGGATGTCTATCCTCTCATGGCTGTATGAAGAGGGAATTGTGCACAGGGTAGAATTCGGAGAACGTATCCTTGTGGATTACGAAGCCAGGACAGAGATAATTAACCGAGTACATGCCCTCCTTGGACCCCAGGAAGCTTGAAGACAATAGTGATTTGATCAAATGATTTTTGATCAAACTTTTTTCAAAAAGTTTGTGATCAAACTGATTGGAAAAGTTTGGAAGCCCGGAGTCAGGATAATTCCGGACCTTTCTGAGGAATATAAAGCTTTTTTAATTTTATAAAAGCTGCTGGAATATTTCCATAGCGTTTTCCAATATCTTTTTCTCAGGGAGTTTTTTGAATGGTCTGAATACTGTTCGTATAAGTACGAAAGGTATTTATATCCAGAAGTCGTTTGTTCACATGCGAACGGGCGTCTACTGAAGACATCAGACCCTCCTAATATCCTGAACTATACCCTTAAAACCAGATTTTTGCTATGTTTCGGCCCGTTCGCAATTCCTCTTTGTTTTATCTTTATTTTTAAGACTTGATTTGTTCGTATTCAAACGAAGCTTTCTCGTACCTCACACTTTATCATAGAAACCGTGAAGACTGACTCCGGAAAAATTTCTTTTAATCTTTCTTTTTTTGCTTCATCTTTTTTGCTTCATCTTTTTTGCTTCTCTTCTTTCTAGCTTTTTGTTTCCGTTTCAAAATTTATTTAAATTCATTCCTCATTCTCCTGTTAGCATGAAATTCGATCTGCATGTACACTCCGAGCATTCAAAAGACAGCAAATCGAGCCACGACGACATTCTTGAAGTTGCACGTAAAAAGGGGCTCGATGGGTTTGCAATTTGCGACCACGACACTGTGGAAGGCGGGCTTGCCTGTAAAAAAAGAGCTCAGGAACTCGGCTTTGAACTTACAGTCATTCCAGGGGTGGAGGTTACCTGCTCGAAAGGGCACATCCTTGTGCTCGGAATCAACCAGGATATCGAGCCTTTCCTGAGCCCGGAAAAAACGATCGAGCGAGCCCGAAAACTCGGAGGCACGGTTATTATCCCTCACCCCTTCAAACGCAGTTCCCACGGCATAGGAAGCTTCGAAGGACTTGATATTGATGCCGTTGAGGTTTTCAACTCCCGCTGCCTTTTTAATAACGCCAACAGGAAAGCCGCAATCGAAGCAAAAAGGCTTGGAATCCCAGGCGTTGCAGGAAGCGACTCCCATATTCCCGAAATGGTAGGCCAGGCATACACCGAGATCGACGCGCCGGAAAACACCCTCGAAGCCGTGCTGGAAGCCATCCGGGAGGGAAAAGTCGCCCCTGCGGGAAAAAACACTCCCACCTCGATTATTCTTAAGCAAATGTCAGGCAGTGCCAGGCGAAAAATTAAGAAAAAACTATTTCGCAGAGCCTGAAGGATTAAAAATGAAACTTTAGCATGGTCTGGAACTTTAGAAAGCTTGCAATCTCGTTATTACTGCTTTATATTTAACCAGAAAAGTAAGTATGCGGCTTTGTAGATAGAAGTAATCGTTGTTTCTACCTCACTAATGTAAAAATTTAAAATCCACTGCGGTAGGCATTTTCACAGAAGATCTAACTTATATTCTCATTTCCATTTTAATTCACGGAGCCGTTTAAAAGTTAATATCAGGAATATAATAGCTATTATTATAATGACAGCAATTATTATTTCACTGACCCCTATAGTCAACTTTAATCCCCCTTACTTTTACCAGTTTCAAATTAAAACTATGCTGCTTCAATTACTATGTTCTTCCACCGCTATATACTGTTTCCTCTAGTGTATCGATCCCAAAATACATCCACAAACATTAGCTGTAAAGTTCGCTCATCAATCATTGAATTCTTCCTTCAATTATGGGTCAATTTTTGAATCGATACGCAAGTAAACCTTATTTTTATAATTTCCGTTATTTTGGAGTAGGCTCCATGTTTTGGTTCATTAGCAAATTCTTTTATGTAGAGCTGATACCAAAACTCAAAATTGAGTCCCCGAATTCCAAATTCCCAAAAACCAGTCGAGTTTTCGATTACGAAGATTATTTTGAGATTCTTTTTGGTTTGAGAAATAAAATTGGCTTTGGGATGGGCTCAATATTTGGAGGCAACTTTGTTTCCAACAACTTCCAGCCCTGAGAGCAGAAAAGGCACACAAAATTAATTCAGTATCCTCATGTATATGCAATCTCCATCTGTGATGTGAATATGCTCAGGCTAGCAACCACAACATCACACCACAGAAAGGGAGATCTACATGGCACATTAATATTATACTCTTATATTTATAAATTCTTCGTTTATATATGTCAAAAGCCTTTGATAATAGCATTATGATTTTCGATGTTTGTATGGGCTAGAGTGTGATTTACAAGTACATTACTCATTTACTTGCAAAAAAGAGTAAGAGACTATCTGAGAAGTATTTAGCAGATTTGATCATCTCAGAAAAACAATCTTTAGTACAAATAGAGCATTCACAAAACTTTTTTAGGAATTCATTAGGAGTAAGACTAGTACATCGATTCCAAAATAAGTCCCTTGTTTAGCGTGAAATTCGTTAATCGACAGACAAATCAAGAAGCAAGGTTTTATGAACATACTTTGGGATCGCAGCATTAGTCTCTCCTTACTTATATCGGTAGGTAAAAGAGTTTCATAGCCGCAGGCTCAACAGCGTGTTTTTACGATATTAGGCGGTCATTTGATTCAACTGTGCAGGTCTTAACTTATTTTCATCGGGTTCGAGAATCTGAGCCTGCTGCAGAAAAGGATTTCTGAAGTGATTTTCTCGAAAGAAAAGGACTTATCGCTTACGGTCATATCCTTCCTATAAGCTCAAAACCTGTTAAACCGAATAGTCAGCTTTGGGGGATAAACAATGACAGAAACAACCGATCAGAATAAGCCCATGATCTGGAAAGAACTCGTACTGGGGTTCGCTATGGTTGAATCGTGTATATACCACTCGATCCGTACAATACCTATCGTGACCGCGAGCAGTGCCGAAGAAGTGCTTTTCACGGACAATCTAACCCGGCTTACGAAACTGGATAGTGACGAGACCGTAAAAGGCGTACTTCCGGTTCCTTTCCCAACATATGAAGTAACCGGTTCCATGCCGGCTGAAGGCGAGGAATTCAGCGAGGTGCTGCTTTTAGGGTATGAGTATCCCGGGGTAGAATCTCCGGACTGGATGGAAATTCTTAAAAGAGAGGTCGCAAACCCAAGAAGATGTGTGTAAAATCAGCTTGTAAGGTACTCATGTCTATTTTTTATAAAACAATCTTTAAAGTAAACCTGTTCTTTTTCCTCTTTTCTGTGCTTTGAATTTTGAACAAAGTTTTAAACTATTTGCTTGGTTGAAGGTGTTAAGTCGTATTTTCATTAATGAAATAGCCGCCTCCAGTCATGCACCTGCGTGGGGCAAAAATGGCCTGAAAACATCAGTGCTGTCTTCTTGAACTGAAATTAACATCTAGACGACCGACCGCCAAAAGTTTGTCTTTGATTTTTATGTCAGGTTTATGCCGATTAGCCAGCCTTCCGGCGTGAAAGATGTTAATTTCCTTATCCGGCTAAACCCTGTTTTCCATGGAAATGAGTTAAGTACTAATATAGAAAGCCTTATAGGGTAAAAATTAGAGACTGATTGAACCATGGCCAGGGAAATAAGGATACTCCATACTGCTGACACGCATCTGGGATACAGGCAGTACCACAGCGAGGCCCGGAGAAAGGATTTTTTTGCAGCTTTCGAGCTTGTTGTAAACGATGCGGTTGAGATGCAGGTTGATGCCGTGGTGCATGCGGGAGACCTTTTCGATTCGAGGAACCCGACCCTTGAAGACCTTCTTGATACAATGAATATCCTGTCCAGGCTGAAGGCGGCTGGCATACCTTTTTTCGGGATTGTCGGGAACCACGAGAGCAAGCAGACAATCCAGTGGCTTGACCTCTTTGAAGAAATGGGGCTTGCGGCAAGGCTCGGAAAAAAACCGCTTATGGTAGGCAATGTTGCCATTTACGGGATCGATAGTGTTCCGAAATCGAAAATTCCTATATTCGATTACTCAGGTTTTGAGGCGCCGGATGCTGTACTTTCTACGTATTCTACTTCTTCTACCCTTTCTACCCCTTCTACCCCTCCAACCCTTTCTGCCCCTTCTACCCCTTCTTCCCCTGCTGAAGATTTCTGGAAACTGCTTGTAATGCACCAGATTATGAGTCCTTTCCCATATGCGGAGTGGGACTGCGATGAGGTGCTTGAAAACCTTCCTTTCAGGGTTGATGCGGTTCTTCTTGGCGACTACCATGAACATGCAATAATTAAAAACAAGACCGGTGAGACCTGGATCACTTACTCCGGCAGTACGGAGCGGAACAGTACGTCCGAAAAGGAAGCCCGTTCCTACAATATCATCACGTTTTCCGAAAAAGGGCTAGAGATCAGTAAGCGCACGATTCCGACCCGGAATTTTCTTTCCATCCGGGTAGAATTGAATGAGGAAGATAAGCCCTATGAACAGATTTTTTCTAAAGTAAATGAGCATCTTGAAGAAATCCCGGAATCCGTAGTGCTTCTGGAGATCACCGGGGATTCGGGAGCAGTCCTATCCCTCAGCGAGCTTGAGGAATACCTGCTTAATAAAGGGGCTCTGGTGGCAAAGGTTACAGGCCTGAAGATAAAAGAGTCCCTCCCGGAGGAGGTTTTAAATGTAAGCTTTTCCGATCCTGACCATGCTGTTGCAAACGAGATCAGGAGAATGAGTTTAAACGACGGCGGGCTGATCATTGACGAAATTGTCCGAAGCCCGGACATCTCAAGGTCAAGAGTGGACGAAGAAGCTGAGGGTCGGCTCTCGAAACTTATTGAGGAAAAGGCAACGGATTTCAAGAGCCCTGATTTCAGCATAGAAATTCGCACTACGCCTGCCACCGTTGCCGCCGATGTCGCCGGATTTCTGGAACTAGAAGAAGTGACACCTGACTGTGAGGTTAAGCCTGGTGAAAATCTTGAACCAGCCGTAGAAATTGGATTTCCCGGGAAAGCCAAATTTTCAGGGAAAGCTAAATTTTCTGAGGAGACTGGGTTTGCTGAAAAAAACGGACCTGTCGGGATAATTGCCGGAAAGCTTGAAATTACCGAACTTTCCGGAGTTCTGAGGACTTCAGACGGAATTGAGAATAGTAAAAAAAGGGGTATCGGAAAGAATACTGAGTTTTCAGCCGCGAGCCTGGGGAGCTCCGGATTAGTATCCGAATCAAACTCTGAACGGTCATCTGAACTGGAATCTATCGAGTTGTCTAACTCAGGATCAATAGAGCTTTCTAATGGATTTATAGGGTCGTACGAATCAGATTTTACGAAGGAGAACTTAGGAGCCCGGGAAAAAAGTTTAGGAACAGGAATTGAGCTCTTGAAAGACAAAAATAGCGGGCCTGAGAGTGGATCTGAGATTAAACTCGAAACTCATCTTGAAACTAAATCTGAAAGTGAAATTAAGACTGATCTGGAAAGTAATGTTGAAACTAAACCTGAAATTAAATCTGAAAGTGAACCTCCTGAAAGAGAGCCTGAGAAGCAGATTCAAAAGCTGTCTGAGCCAGGGGTTAAAGTCAAACCCGGAAAGGAGATGCCAGGCAAAACTGAGAAGCCGCCGGAAGAAAAACCTGCCAGGGGTACGGAACTGGGAAAAACGGGAAAGGCAGGGCAGAAGAAAGGAAAAGGAAAGCCTGCCGTACCCCGACAGTACAATCTTGGTGATTACCTGTGAAGCTCAAAAACCTGTATATTGAAAACATCCGGAGTTACAAGAAGCTGGATTTTACTTTTGAAGACGGAGTTACGGTCATTTCAGGAGTTAACGGGAGTGGAAAGTCCAGCCTGCTTGAAGCCTGTTTTATGGGACTTTTCGGGAGCAAAATCCTTTCAAAGGACTTTGTGCTTGCGGATGTAATCTTCAAAGGGGCTGAAAATGCCCGGATAAGCCTGGGTTTTGAGCATCTGGGTCAGGATTATCTTATTGAGCAGGCTTTCAGGTATTCTCCTAAAAGTGAGAACGCTTCGAATTCGAAATGCGTGCTCTATGCTAATGGGGAAAGTGTCGTAGACCAGGCTACACGGACTTACGAAGAGGTCTGCTCCCTGCTGAATATGGATGAGGATGCATACCGGAATTGCGCTTACATCCGGCAAGGCGAAATTGATGTGCTTATTAATGCAAAACCAAAAGACAGGCAGCGTATGATTGATGACCTGTTGCAGCTTGGCAAGCTCGAAGAGTACAGGGAAAGAGCAGGCAGTGCAAAAACAGCGGTCAGAAGGCTCCAAAGGGACACCAGCAACAGCCTTTCGGGTGTAAAAGCCGAAATCGAGGGCATCGAAAGTACGGAACCTCATGCCGTACTGAGAGAACTCAGGCAGAAGATAAAGGAAAGCGATGCTGCCTTAAAAAAACTTAATGAGAGCAAAGACGCCGCAGCCGCCCAGAAAGAAAAGCTTGACCTGATAATTACGGAACACAGGGAGCGCCTTCAGGAAATCCAGACCATGAGGCAGGCCCTGCTCAAATCTCAGGAAAACAAATCTGGCTGTATTCGGGAAAGAGAAACCCTCTCAGGAGAAGCCTACGAGCAAAGGCAGGCCCTGCTCGAACTGGGAGAAGAAAACGATTCTATCCGGAAAGAATGCGGCTTTGGAGACCTTGATATTGATACTCTGAGCTTGAGACAGGAAAAAGAGGAGTTTCTTGCCAGGGAGAAGGTAAATGGGATTTCAAAAGAACTTGCCCTGCTTCTCAGGGAAGAAGAAGTCCACACTCAGGCATTACGCGATCTTGAAAAGGAAAAGGCCGAAACTGAAAGAGTTTTCATGCAGTGCAGGGCAGATATCGGCGCTACAAATGGGGAAATCGAAGGAAACAGGAAAAGCATACTGAGACTCGAGGACGAGAACAAAAGGCTTAAAGAAGCTGCAAAAGAAGCTACAGGCTTCTCTGAGACCTACGAAGTTTCGTTGTTTATAAAGGAACTGGAAGAAAAAGAAAGCCTTCTCCGTGAACGGAAAAACGAAGCCTCAACAAAGCTCGCCCTTGCCTTCAAAGAAAAAGAAACCGGAGACATAAATCTTCTCGCGCTTGATAAGGAACTCCTGAGCTATAGGGCCGCAGTCCGGAAAGGCAAAACCGAAATTGAAATTCTCGAAGAGGAACTTCGGGAGAACGAAAGGGCAGCTCTGGGAGTTCAGGAGCAAAAGTCCGAAGCTTCTACAGGGTTGAAAGGGCTTGGTTTTACCGGAGAACAGCTCGAGGACCTGGAATATCTCAGCGAGCTGCTGCTGGAAAATAAAAACAGGTTGCATGGGCGGGAAAAAGAGCTTGAGGCTACCCTCAGGGAAATTGACAAAGTTCTCCGTAAAAACCAGCAGTTGCTTGCCGAAGGAAAATGTCCTACCTGCGGGCAGGAACTCAAAGACTCTGAGATTGCATGCACTACAGGAGAATCCGAACAGAAAAAAGAAAAGCTTGCAGCAGAGCTTCTTGACATAAAACTCCAGCAGGCCGAGATTGAGAAAAAACTTAACCGGCTCAAGGACGCAAAAAAACTGGAGAAACGGATTTCAGACTACGACCTGGAAACCGAAAAACTCAGGAATAAGGCAAAGGAACTGCAAGAAAGGATAGCGATCCATAGAACACGGACCGAGGAAGATTCCCTTAAACTCGAAGGTCTTAGTAAGCAAAAGCAGGAACTTGAGACAAAAATGGGTCAGCTCCTTCCCGATATTAAGGCCCTGCAGGGCTGGGAGGAAGCGGCCCAGAAAGCTCACAGCGAGAGTGAAAAGGCACTTCGAGAGGCAAAAGCCTTTGAGAAAAAGCTTGCCGAAAACGCCATGGAAATTGAAGCCCTGAACGGAAAAATAAGGACTTCCCTTGCGTTAATAGAAAATTACGGGCAGAGGCTTGGAGAGCTCAATGAGAAATTAAAAGGGCTTGCTGAACGCGAAACTCTGGAGACGGAAAAACTCAAAGATCTGGGAATTGAGCTTGGCGCGCTCCGGAAAAAAGAAGACCTGGCAAAAATAGCTCATCAGGAGAGCGAAAAGCTCCTCTTGCAGGCAAAAAAGCTCAGGGCAAACCTGCTCCGTGTGGACAATATGAAGTACAAAATCTCAGAGCTTGAGGCTTCCATCCGGAACCTTACGGAAAAAGTCGGGTTCTTTGATCGGGAGATCCTTGAAAGGAACGAGCGGGTAAAACAGCTTGAAGGAAAACTGCAGGGAAGCAGGTTTGAAGACCTCCAGATCAAACGTACTCAGCTTGAAGCTTACCAGACAAACCTTTCCGAAAAAATCCGACAAATGAATGCGGCAAAAGATTCACTTTTAAAAGAGGTCGGTATGGTAGAGAACAGCTTAAAACGCCGCAATGAGCTGAGAGACGAAATCAAGGCTCTTGAAAACAGGAAACTGTACCTTGAAGCCGTATACAGCAATGCCGAGGAGCTTGAGAACATGTATATGCGTGTTCGGGCTGATATGAGGGCAAGAAACATAGGAGCTCTCTCCAGCCTTTTGAATGAAATGTTCAGCTTCATGTACGCAAATAATGCCTATTCCCATATCGAACTCGACCCGGAATACAACCTCACGGTTTTCAGAAAAGACGGAACTCCCCTCGAGCCCAAACTCCTGAGCGGGGGGGAACGTGCGATTTTTAACCTTGTCCTGCGCTGCGCGATTTATAGGCTTCTTGCTCTCGGTTTTGGCGGAGACAGGGCAGATGGGCTTCCACCCATGATCCTTGACGAGCCCACGGTTTTCCTGGACCGAGGGCATATAAATCAGCTTTTAAAACTAATAGACCTGATGCGCAGCATGGGTGTAGGCCAGATTATCGTGGTCTCCCATGACGAGTCTCTTATCGATTCGGCAGACCATGTCTTCCAGGTAGAAAAAGACCCTCTTACCAATATGTCATCTATTGTAAAACTCTAATACGTTAAAAAGAAGTTATGAAAGATCTTAATATCGCCTACTTCAAACCGTTGAGCCGCAACCGTTGCACCGAAACCGTTGCACCGAAACCGTTGCGCCGGTTTATCACGCCGTTGCCAGGGTTTTTGATAAAACTTTTTTTGAAAAAGTTTTCGAGACAGGGTTCACCAGTAAACCAGGTAATTAAATAGCTCGTTGATTTCTTCTTTATATTCTTCAAAAAAGCTGTAGTTCTTTACAAGATATCCCTCGGTAGGGAGATCTTCTAGATACCCATACCAGTAGACCACCATGCCTTCTCCGAAAATCTCGGCATACTCCCGAAACTGTTTCTTTGAATAATGCTCGTGTTCGAAGTCGTCCCCGAAGAGGGCTTTACTTTCAATCCAGTTGACCATAACGTTGTCCACACATACAGGATCTTCCAGGACAAAATCCGGAGTCTTTCCATCTCCCTTAGCCCTGATTTCTGCTTCCGTGCAATACGGAATCTCCCTGTCATCGAGCCATTTCCGGATCAATTCTTCACCCATCTCACCTTTCTTACACTGCATCTCGTGGGCGTGAGGGGAAAAGAAATGATCGGCTTCGAGGGCTCTTCTTACTTCCCTTCTAAGACGGCGGTTTTCTATTGAATCTACATTTTTAAAAAACCAGTTTACACTTTTCTTGGAAATTTCACAATTTTTCATAATAAGCGACGCCATAAGGGTCGGAGGAAAGCCTGTATATTCTGCAAGATCAAGAATTGTGCGTCCCTGTTTCCATTTTAAAAAAAGCTCATCTTCTCTGGAATAGATCTTCCTGTGTTTGAATCTGGTCTTTTTAACAACTTTTTGATTAAGAATTGTTGCGATTACACCTACAGGTTTGGAATATTCCTCCGAAAGGCGAAAAACATCTTTAAAATCATTCACTGAGCTGTATATTTTCTGGTATGTCTGGCGGTCCATCCTGAATCATCATATCCCTTTTTTGTTTTCTTCCCTGGCATGCAAAATGAAAGTTAAGCAGCATGAAAAACGAGAATCTTACAGTGTCAAGAGTCTCTCTCAGACGCGCAATTGATTTCCTCATAATCCCTTCTATGCTCATGGTTTATAATATAATCTGTCTCAAAACCCGAAGCAGTCGGCTTCTTAAAGGAGTCAAGCAGGTATGCTTCAGGAAAGCCGGAGTGAAGAAAATAATTTTTTTCCTATGGGGTAAGAGACTTTTTTCCGGAACACCTGCCTGTGTATATGGTCTATTTTTCGGGTTGAGAGCCGTTAACTCCAGAACTCCTCATCATAAGTGTCAGGAAGGTCAATTTCCATTGCTTCGTCAAGTTTCTTACGCTTTTCCCTGTTTTCAGGAGGCTTTTTTGCTTTTTCTTCTCTTCCTGACAGGTAGGAATTATCTTTTTTATCGGCATCAAAAGCTGCAAAAATTGTCGTGTGCTTATCTCTTGAAATGACTTTTTCCGGGGTTCTTGGTTTTTCCTGAACCTTTGGCTGGGTTTTTGCACATATAACCGGAGTCTGTTCAGCCTGCTCTTTCCTGAACCCGGGCTCAAGCCGAACTGAGGCTTTTTCGGCTTCACTGGCAGCGTACCTTTCTCTCAGCCTTTCGTCATGGTTTCTCTCGGGTTTCGGGTCAAGATTCCTTACAGCTTCTCTCTCGGATTTCAGATCAGGATTCCTTATAGCTTCTCTCTCGGATTTTAGATCAGGATTCCTTATAGCTTCTCTCTCAGATTTCAGATCAGGATTCCTTATAGCTGCCTCCTGAAAAGGCCGGCTCTGAGTAAAGCTTTCATCTTTCCTCTCAACACGTCTTTCCTGAGGTCTTTCTGCAAGCCTTTTAGGGATCCAGTCTCCTTTCTCAGAGACATCTTTTCTTTTAGATAGGGGCTGCCTGCCTAATTTGCGGAAAGTTTCTTCGGCATAGGTATCCCTGTTGCGGTCAGCTTTCCCGGATTTAATTTTACTTGTTGTGCTGTAACCTATAAGGCAGGTGGGTTCTCTCGTTCTCCACTCAAGGCAGAAGAGGTGGCACCCCCGCCCTTTACACGTCTGGCTTTCATCAAGTGGGCAGACTTCTGGAAGGGTCATAGTACTAAAGACAACAGAATATAAAAAATAGTTAACGGTAATAAAAATTAAATTTTTAGTCCGAGCCCTCTGAGGGCCTCGGCAATCAGGGGAGCAACACTTAGCCTGCTCTCGGCTTTTTCAAGGGTATCGGTTCCGATTATGTCCTTTACGCCTGCGTTGAAGAGCCTTAAAGCTGCGTTCCTTGCAAGGACAGGATGTACGCAGGCAATATAAACCCCGGCTGCTCCCTGGTCTCTGAGCATCTTGATAGATTCGGCCATTGTCCCGCCTGTAGCGATCATATCATCTACAAGGACAACGTGTCTGCCTGTTACACCAAGATGCTTTGTCTTGATTACAACCGTATCTCCGCTTAGCCTTGTTTTCTCCAGGTGATCGTAATCAAAGCCCAGACCTGAAGATACGTGCTTCACAAGTGTTTCGGCCCCGGAATCAGGAGCAATCAGAAGAGGATTTTCCAGTCCAAGCCCTTCGATGTACTGTCCGACAAGTTTAGCTGCGTCAAGGTTGTCCGCAGGGCCAGGAAAATGTTTAAGCACACTTTTTTCATGGATATTTATTGTAAAGACCCGGTCAGCTTTGATGCAGCGGGCAATTGCGCGGGCACTAATAGGCTCTCCGGGCTTGAACTTTTTGTCCTGTCTGGCATATCCCATATAAGGAATCACTACATTGAGCTCTCTTGCCCCTTCGCAGGCATCGATAAGCTGGAGCAGGGAAACAAGGTCCGAATCCGTGGGCGTGCTCTGGATAAGGGTGACACGCTCGTTTTCAGTCTCTTCAGCGATTCGGAGATAAAGTTCCCCGTCAGGGAAACGATTAAACTCGCAGAGCACAGGCTCTGTCCCTAAAGCCCGGGCAGTGCGGCTGGCAAGTAATTGTGATGCTGGTCCACCTATGATCTTCAAGATATATACCTCAGTCTGCCGTCTTGATATATCCCATCCTTTAAAAAGCTTATTTTTAGGATAAGCGAAAGGCCAATCCCCGCCTTTTCAAAGGTGGGATACAGCCCGTCATCTGTACCATAGTACATTGAATGATAACGTTTTTGAACTTTCAAGACTATATTCTATTGTCAAACTCTGCTCTGGAAGCTGGAAACGCTACAGAGGTCATTTGACTT
>CAYSZA010000007.1:0-29081 GCA_964435275.1 uncultured Methanosarcinales archaeon
GCGCTCGGCTCATAACCGAGCGGTCACCGGTTCAAATCCGGTCAGGCCCATAAAATTTATATCTGAAGAATCTCTTGTATAAGAAGACTCGGGGATAAAACAAAACATCCCTTTCCCATCAGAAAGCCGCTTTAACTCAGTTGGTAGAGTGTCTGGCTGTTAACCAGAATGTCGTAGGTTCGAGCCCTGCAAGCGGCGTAAAATTTCTACTGTTCTGGTTTTACGCTATTTTCAGACTGTTTTCGATTTCAGACTATTTTCGACTCCTGTCCGTTGAAAAGGGAGCTTTTAGATTCTATCCTTATCGCCCAAACTTGCTTTCGAGCTTATTTTACCTGAACCTGCTTATTGATTAAATTTTTAAATTTTCGGAGCATAACAGTTTTTAGTCAAATAGATTTTTATAATCGCACCTGGGGAAGCAGAAGTTTCAGGACAGTACTGAGAAGCTCAGTTCCTGAATAGACCTGCCAATACTGAACGCAAAAATTATAAATGTCCAGAAGAAGATAAGGTGGTAGGAAGGATTATAGATAAATACAGTTTGACAGTATTACTACCATCCAACTAATTTTCATCAAATAAAAATGAGGTTTATACACATGGTTTCAGTTAATAAAGAGGACGTAATCGTACCTCTAGATGTTCCGAAAACAATGCAAGAGATGTATGTCAACAACTATATGGAGATGACCCGGGGAACCGGAAGGTTAATGCTTTTTGCAGGTGACCAGAAGGTAGAGCACCTGAACGATGATTTTTACGGGGAAGGTGTGCCTGAAGACGATGCTGATCCTGAACATCTTTTCAGGATAGCTGCACAGGCAAAAATCGGAGTTTTTGCAACCCAGCTAGGGCTTATTGCCCGCTACGGTATGGATTACAGGGACGTACCCTATCTTGTAAAGTTAAATTCCAAAACCAACCTTGTTGAAACAGCCCAGGCTGATCCTTTCAGCAACCTCTGGTATGATGTTGACCAGGTCGTTGAATTTAAAGAAAACAGCGGGCTTAAGATTCTTGGCGTGGGATACACAATCTACCTTGGCAGCGAGTTCGAAGCCGAAATGCTTGTTCAGGCCGCCCAAATAATCTACGATGCCCACCAGCATGGCATGTTGTCCGTGCTCTGGATTTACCCGCGCGGAACTGCAGTAAAAGACGAAAAGGATCCTCACCTTATTGCAGGAGCAACAGGAGTTGGAGCCTGCCTTGGCACGGACTTTGTAAAGGTCAATTACCCGAAAAAGGAAGGGGCGAAGTCTGCCGAGATCTTTAAAGAAGCTATTAAAGCCGCAGGACGTACCAGGGTGGTTTGTGCAGGCGGTACAAGCGACGAAGCTGAAGCCTTCCTGAAAAAACTCCATGAACAGATCCATGTTTCCGGAGCTCAGGGAAATGCAACCGGAAGAAACATTCACCAGAAGCCTCTGGACGAAGCTGTCCGCATGTGCAATGCTGTTTATGCAGTAACTGTTGAAGACGCAAGTGTCGAAGAAGCCCTTAAGATATACAGGGGTAAGTAAAAAAGCGTGTAGAAGATCTGGTTAGAGTTATGAAGGCTGTACTGACAAGAAGTTGAGCATTAAAGGCCGTGTAAATATGCAAATTCCGGACCATAAGACAAAGATTGTCTGCACTATAGGCCCGGCTTCCTCTTCCGAGGAAGTTATCAGGGAACTTGTGCTTACTGGCATGAACGTTGCAAGGATTAATTTTTCCCACGGGAGCTTCGAAAGCCATAGCGAAGTAATTTGGAGAGTTCGCAAGGTTGCAGCAGACCTTGACAGGACAATTGCAATTCTTGCCGATCTGCCAGGCCCGAAGATCCGCATAGGCAAACTGGAAAAAGAACCGATCATGCTTCACAAAGGAAATTTTGTAACCCTTACAGTCGATGACGTTCCGGGAAATGAAAAACGCATACCCGTAAGTTACAAGCAACTTCCGGAGAGCGTAGTCCCAGGGAGCCTTGTTTACTTAAGTGACGGGTTTATCCAGCTTCGGTGCCTTGAGATATCGGGAAAAGACGTGCTTTGTGAGGTTCTTATCGGGGGACAGCTCTATTCTCACAAAGGGCTGAACCTCCCGGGGGCAAAGATTTTCCTTGACCCTGTAACGGAAAAGGACTTTAAGATCCTTGAATTTGCCCTCAGTGAAGAGATTGATACCTTCAGCATTTCTTTCATAGAAAGTGCCGAGGATATTCGCAAGGTCCGGAGTTTTGCAGCAGCCAGAGGAAAATCTGTATATATTGTTGCTAAAATTGAGCGTAGGCAGGCTGTGGAAAATATTCAGGAAATTCTTAAGGAAACCGATGCGCTCATGGTTGCCAGAGGAGACCTTGGAGTCGAGATACCCATCCAGGAAGTTCCCTCAGTCCAGAAAGAACTTATCCAGAGCGCGAAACTTCTAGGGATTCCGGTAATTACAGCCACTCACATGCTGGCCTCAATGACTGACAATATAAGGCCTACCCGCGCGGAGGCTACCGATGTTGCTAATGCGATCCTTGACGGCACGGATGCGGTCATGCTTTCGGAAGAGACTGCAGTTGGCAACTATCCTGTGGAAGCCGTTGAGATGATGGCAAAAATTGCAAAGACCACAGAAAACTGGCGCTCTAGAACAAAATGGGGCCTTGATACTATGATCAAGGGTATAACAGCAAGAGAAATGTCAGTGGATGAGGTAATAACCCTCCAGGTGTATGAAGCCCTGCAGAAATTGCCGGTTGCAGCCGTACTGACTCCGACAAGAAGCGGAGCAACTCCCCGCAGGATTTCACGTTTCAAGCCCGAAACCTGGATCCTTGCTTTCAGCCGAGTCCCGAGAACCTGCGGCTTCCTCTCTCTATCCTATGGTGTTTATCCTGTTGCTGTAAGAGAAACAATTGAAAGCTGGGAAAAAGAGACTACGGAAAAAGCTAAAGAACTGGGATTTGTAAAGAGTGGAGATATTGTTGTTTTCACCCAGGGGCCTTCGTTAGGAAAACCCGGAGGCACAAATATGCTTAAAATTCTCACCCTTGAGTGAAAAAGGCGACGTTTACTCAGGAGAAGCGATTCTAATTAAACCCGATTACCGGTCTGAGATCCATAGTCCAGTTTTAGGAAAGAACATTAGGAAACCTTCTTATGCCAGTATATCTCAAACCAGTATACTTAGACAACATATAGACAATATATTTAGATATCAAATGCATGATCTCTACTGTCAGAAAGATTAACTTTATGTTATGAGGTTTCATTGATGAAACGAAAGGATCCATCAACAAAAAACCAGAAATATCTGGCTATTTTTTTGGCATTTACAATGCTTCTGTCGGCCTTCATGATCTACTTTACAGGTGACTCAAAAACAGATAGCGACAGTGATGTTTCCGCTTCCGGGAACGGAGAGGAAAACCTTACGATTTCTTTTTCTCAAATTCCTGGCAAGCAGGTTCACCATGAATTCAATTCCATTGCCGACGGGTTGAACATGTCCCCTGAAGGGGTAATGAGTGCAACGTATGTAGACCTGCAGAAAACAACAGGAACCCCATTTGAGCAAGTCCTGGGGAATGTAAAAGCGATGAACTCCCTTTACGGGGCAGATGTAACGAAACGCTATGGTGCAAGTTATGCTGACGGAAACGGGTTTGAACTTCACCAGATTCCGGAACAGAAAATCTTCATGCCCTGGGGAGCAGTCCCGTACAATGGTTACAATCTTCTTGCAAGGACAAACAACACCTACGACGTCTGGAACGTAGTAGGAAGTCCTGTAATCCTTGGCCCCCGCCAGAGTGTGGAAGATGTAATTGACGTGCTGGGAGGAAATGCAACTGCTGAAACTGAATACAATGGACTCTTGAGCCAGGCGAATTCGGAAGGAAGCATCTACCAGGAAGTGGTCACAAATACAAATTCCACGAAGATCCCTGCCGATCAGTTCTACAGGGAGCTTAAAAAGCTGGATAACGGCAGTTACATGCAGACGTCCCTTTACCTCAATCCCAAACCCGAATTTACTGAAAAAATCCAGACTCTGCAGGCAGGCTCAACATCACGCGGAGTAACTTATAACGTAACTGAATCAGGAAATATTACCAAAATGGTAATAACCTCCGACTTTGGAAGCTTACTTAATGAAACACAGTTGATTTCACAGTAAGTTTCTAATTTTTTCTTTTTTAATTATCTTCAGATTTAATTATCCTCAAATTTTTATACAGCTTTCTTTAATTTACTTTCAATCCTTGGTTCCGTGTTTATTCTCCTTTTGCTGTTGGCTAAAAGAATAATTATTTATTTCTACCTGCCAGACAATCTTCTAAATGGGAAGTGATGCTATTGGGATTCCTGGACAGCTTATTTAAAAAGAAAGTGGAAGGCAAAACCGCAGAGGAATGGTATGGACTTGCGGTAAGCGAAAACGATCCCGAAAAAAAGATCGAGTATTTTGACAAAGTGCTGAAGCTGAAACCTGATTTTGCAGGAGTCTGGAACCTCAGGGGGCTCGAATACGTAATCCTCAAGAGGTACGAAGAAGCTATTGCCTCTTTTGATAAAGCCCTTGAGATCCGGCCTGTCTACCCGGAAGCAAGGTATAATAAAGAAGATGCAGAAACCGAACTGAGAAAGATAAAGCTATCCGAAACAAAAGCCGGGGAGACGGTAGAAGAGACTACTGCGGAAAAGAAAGAAACGTAAAGATATAAGCCCGAATTTTAGACTACCCTCTTTCCATTACTTTTTATTAGATCAAATTAATTTTTACCCTTCTCTTAACCATAAGGATTATTCCTTTCTCCGGTTTCCAGTACCGACTACTTTTTTCCCCGGTTCAGGGCCTGAAGTCCGAGTTTTACGGGAGCCGGGAGTTTTCCGCATTGCATGACTTTCATCTGGTCAGGGGAAATAAGTTTGAAAGCTGCATTCATGAGAGTATCGGATTTCATAACCCCATCCATTAGCTGCCTTGCCTGCACCGAGGTTTCAAGTGCAGATCCGAAATGAGCTCGCCAGCGGCGGTCGTATTCTTCAAGCCGGCATTTCCCGGCTGCAAATTCGGCTGCAGTTTCTCCTGCTACTTTTCCGGCAATCATTGCAGGAGGGATCCCACCTCCGTTTGTTGCAAAAATCTGGCCTGCTGCGTCTCCTACAATCAGCGTATTTTCGGTTGCGGTTCTTTCCGGAGCTCCATTAACAGGGATAATGCCTGCAATCACATTCATTATTGTGCCGTTTTTCAATTTCGGTCCTGCAAGAGGATGATCCCGCATAAAGCGGTGCAGGTATTCTTTTGCAGAAATACTTTTCTCAGCCATTCCGCTCCGGATTCCTATTCCCACATTTGCCCGTCCCTTACCTTCGGGAAAAACCCAGGCATAACCGCCGGGCACGAGATCCTTTCCAAAATACATTTCCAGAGCAGAAGGGTCAATATCCACGTTCCTGACCTGATATTCAATAGCAACCGAAGTTTCCCTTGCTTCGGGCTTAAGAGCAAGCCCTTTTGATTTTGCGACCAGGGAATTTGGGCCGTCGGCTCCTATGATAGCTTTTGCTTTAATTCTGTGTTTCCCAAAAATGCCTGAAGTCTCAACAGTCGTGCCCTCAATTTTTGTCACCCGGGTTTTGACCATCAGTTCAGCCCCTGCTCTTGCTGCCTGTTCGGCAAGGAACTGGTCATACCTGCGCCGGTCAAGGACTGCACCTCTGACAGCGAACTCCTTTATACTGCAGTTTGGAGGGATGATGCGCTGGGTAGTAATTCGCTGCAGCACGCAGGAATCAGGATAGTTTTTCAGCGTATCCGGCAGCCTGGCGTCACGGAGCAGGGCCTGGACTTCCGAAGCATCGGGAAGAAAGCCAGCACACTGAATAGGGTTTCCAATCTCTTTTTTTTTGTCAAGGAGAAGTACTGACGCGCCGTTTTTTGCAGCATATAGAGCGGATGTAGAACCAGCAGGACCTGCGCCCACAACAATTACGTCATAAGAGGCTTCGGGGATCATAAAAGGTCTTCCTGTTATTCATTTTAGCTTTGCAATTTACAGGGAACCATTTATTAATCCTTTCCTGATGCTCGCAAAACAAAGGCAGTGAGTATTAACAGATTTTTCAATGACTAGAAAGTTATAAATAGGATTACATAGTACAACGGTTACCGGCTTCCTAGGCCGAGAGAAAGCAAATAAAAAGCAAGGTAAAAAGATGAGACAAATAGCAATCTATGGAAAAGGTGGCATTGGAAAATCCACTACCACGCAAAATCTGACCGCGGCCCTTTCGACCATGGGCAATAAAATTTTGCTTGTTGGATGCGACCCGAAAGCAGACTCCACCAGAATGCTGCTTGGCGGCCTGAACCAGAAGACCGTACTTGATACTCTGAGAAGCGAAGGAGATGAAGGAGTAGATCTTGATACTGTAGTCCAGCCCGGTTTTGGGAGCATAAAATGTGTAGAATCCGGAGGGCCTGAACCTGGTGTAGGATGTGCAGGCCGAGGAATTATCACCTCAATAGGGCTGCTCGAAAACCTGGGAGCATATACCGATGATCTTGATTATGTATTCTACGATGTGCTTGGAGACGTCGTATGCGGCGGATTTGCAATGCCCATCCGTGAAGGAAAAGCCAAAGAGATTTACATCGTTGCCAGCGGCGAACTGATGGCAATCTATGCTGCAAATAATATTTGCAAAGGGCTTGCCAAGTTTGCAAAGGGTGGAGCCCGTCTCGGAGGCATAATCTGCAACAGCAGAAATGTAGATGGAGAGCGCGAACTCCTTGAGGCTTTCGCAAAGAAACTTGGAAGCCAGTTAATTCATTTCGTGCCCAGGGACAATATTGTCCAGAGGGCGGAAATCAACAGGAAGACTGTAATTGATTTTGATCCCGAATCCAACCAGGCAAAAGAATACCTGACCCTTGCCAACAATGTCCAGAACAACACCAAACTCGTTGTCCCGACTCCTCTTCCGATGGAAGAATTGGAAGCCATGATGGTGGAATTCGGAATTGTCGAGCTATGATTTTTGAGGTAGGGAGAGGAAAACGATGCAGATGATACGTGCAATTATCAGGCCAGGCATGGAAACCAGAGTTGTCGAGAGCCTTGAAAAAGAGGGCTGTATTTCCCTTACAAAAATGGAAGTCTTCGGAAGAGGAAAGCAGAAAGGGATCCATATAGCAGACATTCACTACGACGAGCTTCAGAAAACCATGCTTCTGATAGTGGTCGAAGACGAGCACAAGGACAGGGTTGTAGAAACCATAATGGAATCCGCCAGAACCGGAAAATACGGAGATGGGAGAATCTTCGTAAGCCCTGTGGAAGAAGCCTACACCATAAGGACTGGAAAGACCGGACTTTAAAGCCGGATTTTCGGAGGAAAATCCCATGAAAGAGATTACTGCGATAATCAGGATGAACAAAGTCCAGAAAACCAAAGACGCCCTCCTTGAATGTGGCTTTCCTTCATTTACCGTCAGAAGGGTAATGGGCCGGGGGAAGCAAAAAGGGCTCTGCTTTGAATTTGACCCTCCCCTGCCTGACCCCGGAAGTAAGGAAGCTGAAACCTGTATCCGCTTCATCCCGAAAAGGATGTTCACGGTTGTCGTGGACGATAACAGTGTGGATGAAGTGGTTCAGAAAATCATAGAGGTGAACCAGACAGGGAATGCAGGAGACGGGAAGATTTTCGTATCAAAAATTGATGAAGCACTCCGCATCCGGACCGGAGAAAGCGGAGAGATGACCGTGAATAAGGAGCTGATGTAATGGGAGCTGAAATCGATCAGGGAATTGAAGACAGACAAAAGCTTGTTGACGACATGCTGAAGGTGCTCCCGGAAAAAGCTGCAAGGAACAGGAGAAAACACATCGTCGTCAGGGACTGTTCTACCGAACAGCACATCGAAGCCGATGATAAGGTAATTCCTGGCATTATTACCAACCGCGGCTGTGCCTTTGCGGGTTCGAAAGGTGTGGTCTTCGGGCCCATCAAGGATATGGTACACCTCGTTCACGGCCCTATAGGCTGTGCATACTTTACCTGGGGAACCCGACGAAATCTTGCAAAAGCCGAGGAAGGTGAAGATAACTTCAGCAACTACTGCGTATGCACGGACATGAGGGAAACCGACATCGTCTTTGGCGGGGAGAAAAAACTCAAGAAAGCCATTGATGAGGTTATGAAAATCTTCAAGCCTGAAGCAATCAGCATCTCTGCAACCTGCCCGGTAGGGCTTATAGGGGATGACATCGAAGCTGTTGCCAGGCAAGCTGAAAAAGAGTACGGGATCAAGGTTATCCCCTCCCGCTGCGAAGGGTACAGGGGAGTTAGCCAGTCAGCAGGACATCACATCGCAAGCAATGCACTGATGGAAAACCTGATCGGAACTGAAGAACTTGAGAATCCAACGCCCTTTGACATCAACGTATTCGGAGAATACAATATAGGAGGAGATTTCTGGGAAGTAAAGCCTATCCTTGAGAAAATAGGATACAGAATTGTCTCGACCTTCACAGGAGATGGTTCTTTCCATAAGCTTGCACAGGCACACAAAGCAAAACTCAGCATCTTGCTCTGTCACCGTTCCATCAACTACACGAACCGTATGATGGAAGAAAAGTATGGGATTCCCTGGCTGAAGGTCAACTACATAGGCACGAAAGCTACTGCAAAATCCCTTCGGAAAATGGCTGAGTTCTTTGACGACCCGGAAATTACCAGGAAAACCGAGGAAATCATTGCCGAAGAAAAAGCAAAGTATGGAGCTGAAATCGAGAGGTACAGGAAAAAACTCCAGGGAAAAACCGCTTTCATCTATTCGGGAGGCTCCAGGAGCCACCACTATGCAAACCTCTTTGAGGAACTCGGCATGAAAGTGGTTGTTGCAGGCTACCAGTTTGCACACAGGGACGATTACGAAGGCAGGCAGATCATACCTCAGATCAAGGGAAATGCCCTTGGCTCAATTCTGGAGGATGTACACTACGAAAGGGACGAAAGCATTAAACCCGCAGTCAGCCCGGAACGGATTGAAGAGCTGAAAAAGAAAATAGGACTCATGGACTATGAAGGGCTTTTCCCTGAGATGAAAGATGGGACCATTGTTATCGATGATCTTAACCATCACGAGACTGAGGCCCTTGTAAAAGCCCTTAAGCCCGACATCTTCTGCTCCGGAATTAAAGATAAGTACTGGGCTCAGAAACTTGGAGTTCCGTCAAGGCAGATTCATTCGTACGACTACAGCGGGAGGTATACAGGCTTTTCCGGGGTTTTGAACTTTGCACGGGACATTGACATGGCCCTGCACAGCCCGACCTGGAGGTTTATACGCCCACCCTGGAAAGCCGGAGAAGTGCAGTAAGGAGGGAAAAAATGTTAGACTATACCCCATGTGAAGAAGTAACCAGAGAAGCCGTAACAATTAATCCTGCAAAGATCTGCCAGCCAATAGGCGCAGTTTACGCAGCCCTTGGTGTACACAACTGTATGCCGCACAGCCACGGGTCCCAGGGCTGCCTCTCATACCTGCGCATGTGCCTGAGCAGGCATTACCGTGAAAGTGCTATGGCAACAACCAGCAGTTTCTCGGAAGGGACTGCCGTCTTCGGAGGTGCAGCAAACCTCAAGGAAGCACTCGGAAACCTGACTGCAATCTACAAACCTGAAGTAATTGCCATTCACACTACCTGCGTAGCCGAGACCATTGGGGATGATGTGGGAGTAATCGTAGAAGATGTAAGAACTGAAGAATTAATTGACCCTTCAATAAAGATCTGTGCAGCTTCTACCCCAAGTTATGTGGGCACTCACATCACTGGCTATGACAATATGGTAAAGGCCTTTGTGACTACCTTTGCGAAAAAAAGCAAACCAAATGGAAAACTCAACATTATCCCGGGTTTTGTGGAGCCTGCGGATATCCGGGAAATCAAACGCATACTCTCGATTATGGGAATTTCAAGTATTGTCTTCCCGGACACGACTGATGTCTTTGATGCGCCTCTTACCGGAGAAGGCCAGATGTATCCGAAAGGTGGGACTCCGATAGGAGATATAGAGGATTCCGCAAACTCCCTCGGAACAATTGCTCTCTGCAGGATGGCAGGAGGCTCGGCTGCAAAGATCCTTGAGAACCGTTACAAAGTCCCGGCAAAAATAGGGCCAACTCCTATAGGGATCAGGAACACCGACCGTTTCATAATGAACGCGGCAAAACTTGCCAATGTGGCAATTCCTCCCGAACTTGAAGATGAAAGAGGAAGGCTTGTGGATATGATGACTGATGCCCATCCTCACTACCATGGAAAAAAGGTAGCGATCTACGGGGACCCTGATATCCTTGCAGGCCTGACAAGTCTTGTGCTGGAAATGGGAATGGAGCCCAGTATAGTGCTCACAGGAACGCAGAGCTCGGAATTTGAAAAAGAAATAGAAGGGCTAATAGGGTCGGAGTACCCGGAAGCAGATATAATTTCCGGAGGAGACCTTTTCATGCTCCACCAGATCATAAAGCGAAAGCCCGTAGATCTCCTTATCGGAAACACCTATGGAAAATTCATAGCAAGGGCAGAGGATGTGCCTCTTGTCAGGGTAGGCTTCCCGATTATGGACAGGGCGAACCTGCACTACTTCCCGATAATGGGATACGCAGGAGCTGCAAGACTGGTAGAGCGTATAGGAAATACCCTGCTTGACAGGAAAGACAGGGATGCTCCGGACTGGTTGCTTGAAACCATCCAGTGAAGCCCTTTTCAGAAGATTAACCAAATAACCGGATAACTGCCGCTGCAAACCTGAAAACCGAAGCAGAGGGGAGTGAAGGAAATGAAAGAAAAAATAGGGATAGTGGATACTCTCGAAGAAAGGAAGCCATATATTGCCAGAAAACAGGAAGAAGGGCAGGTAATCCCCCTTGCCTGCGACAATAACTCCCTTGCTGGGGCCATTAGCCAGCGAGCCTGTGTTTATTCGGGAGCCAGGGTTGTGTTAAACCCGGTAACCGATGCCGTTCATCTCGTCCACGGCCCAATCGGCTGTGCAGGCTACACCTGGGATATAAGGGGTGCAAAGTCAAGCGGGATTGAAACGAACCGCAGCAGCTTCAGCACGGACATGAAAGAACTCGATGTGGTCTTCGGAGGAGAAAAAAAGCTTTCAAATGCAATTGACGAACTGGTTGGGCTCTACCACCCTCCTGTCATTTTCGTGTATTCCACCTGCATAGTAGGAATTATAGGAGACGACCTGGAATCCGTATGTAAAACCGCAACCCAGAAACATAACATCCCTGTAATCCCTGTAAAATCCGAAGGTTTCAAAGGCAACAAGTCAGACGGGTACAAAGCCGCCTGCGATGCCTTAAAGAAACTGATAAAAAGACCCCAGAAGGACGAAATTCCAAAAAAAGGTCCCAGACCTCCTGAAACCATAAGACCGAAGATTAACATTTTAGGGGATTTCAATGTGGCAGGCGATGTCTGGCTCATAAAACCTCTCTTTGAGCAAATGGGAATCGAGGTCATAGTTTCAATGACAGGGGACTCGACTGCGAAATCCATTTCAAGAGCTGCCGAAGCCGACCTTAATCTCGTCCAGTGCAGCGGGTCCATGACCTATCTTGCAAAATGGATGCAAAGAGAGTATGGAATCCCGTTTATTAACGTGAGTTTCTTCGGAATCGAAGATATCTCCCTGGCTCTGCGGAAAACTGCGGATTACTTCAGTTCCGAAGCTATGAAAGAGCAGGCCGAAAACATCCTGGAAACCGAAATAAACCGCATAATGCCTGAAATCTCGCGAGTCAGGGAAAGGGTCAGGGGAAAGAAAGCTGCCATCTACATGGGAGGGCCTGCAAAAGCTCTCACGCTTATTAAAGGTTTTTCGGAACTGGGTATGGAGGTAGTTATTATCGGGACCCAGACCGGGAAAAAAGAGGATTACGAGCAGATCAGTTATTCGGTCAGGGATGGAACGGTCATTGTAGACGATGCAAACCCCCTTGAGCTTGCCGAACTGCTCGTGAAACAGAAAGCCGACCTTATGGTTGCAGGCGTAAAAGAGAGATTTATCGCATACAAGCTGGGCGTTGCTTTCTGCGACTTCAACCACGACCGGGTCATGGAGTTCGAAGGTTTTGACGGCTTTGTAAACTTTGTGAGGGAAGTAGATGCCTCCATAAACAGTCCTGTCTGGAAAGCCGTAAGACAGAGAACTCTGAACCCCGAAGCAATAGAACTAGAGAAAAAATCAGAGAAAAAATTAGAGAGAATAGAGAAAGCAGGAAAAGCAGCAGGAAAAGAAATTCTTCCAGGTGAACTGTACGCTGAAGGATATAAAGATATAAGCATTGAACCGGACTTCCTGAACCCCGAACCGGATGCAGCAATTGAGAGCCAGGTGTAAGGAGAAGACCGAGATGACGAAAAGAAACTATGCTACCGTAAACCCCTGTATCATGTGCCAGCCCATGGGAAGTGCCCTTGCATTCAAGGGGATTGAAAACACAATGGTTCTCTACCACGGTTCGCAGGGCTGCAGTACCTACATGCGCCTGCACCTTGCCCATCACTTCAGGGAACCTGTAGATATTGCATCAAGTTCTCTCAGTGAGAAGGGTGCAGTATACGGAGGCAGGGAGAACCTGAAAAAGGGGCTAAAAAACGTAATCAACAGGTACAACCCGAGAGTAATCGGTGTAGCTACCACCTGCCTTGCAGAAACAATAGGAGACGATGTGCCTGCAATTATTCGGGAATTCAAAGAAGAGGAAGGGCTCGGAGACGAGCCTGAGAAAGATATCATAATCATTCCGGTTTCCACTCCCAGCTACGGGGAAAGCCACGTAAGCGGGTACATAAAAGCCCTGGACGCAGTTGTCAGGAAGTTTACCGAAACCCCGGAAAACCCAATAATTCCGAAAGATATCGAGATCATGGATTACATGGAAAATATGGAAGTTATGGGATATACGGAGATTATGGAAAAAGAGAGGGCAGAAGGAGCTTTACAGGAAGGAAAAAATCCTGGAATCAAGAAAGCCATAAACGGCAAACTCAACCTTATTCCGGTAGAGAGTCTCTCCCCAGCCGATGTGCGGGAATTGAAAGAGATCCTTGCAGAAACTGCAGGAGATTACATTTTCCTGCCTGACATTTCCGAAACTTTTGACGCTCCTTTGGGAGAAGACCTCCCGAGAATTGCGCAGGGGGGTACCCTGCTTTCCGAGATCGCCAATATGCCGAACAGCCGGGCAAGCCTTGGCCTTGGTGTGGTCAGCAAGAACCTTGCCCTGGAATACCTGAAAGAATCGTACGGCGTGGCAGGAAACAGCGTTCCAATTCCGATAGGGCTTTCAAACACAGATAGTTTCTTTACCGAACTAGTCAGGATTACTGGCTGTCCGATTCCTGAAAAATACCAGAAAGAAAGGGGCAGGCTCCTCGATGCAATGGTGGATGTGCACAAGTACCTTTACGGTATAAAAGCCGTAGTTTACGGTGACCCTGATCTGGTATTTAGCCTGACGACTTTTATGCTGGAACTCGGGATGCATCCCGTGCTGGTAGCCACAGGGAGCAAAAGCAGGGACTTTGGAAAGAAAATCGGGCAAATCTTTGAAGAGATAAGGCCGGAACTGGAATATTCGGTTCTGGACGGCATTGACTTTGACAGTCTTAATGATGCGGTTACCGAGTGCAACCCTGATATCATGGTAGGAAACTCAAATGGGAGATACATCGCAAAAGCGAGGGACATTCCGCTTGTAAGGGTCGGCCTGCCAATACATGATAGAGTAGGTGCACAGCGTATTCTTACCATAGGGTACAGGGGGGCGATGGAGCTGGTAGACAGGCTTACCAATGCGGTTCTTGAAGCGACGGATACTTACACAGCACCGGTACAGGCAGAACCGGCAGCATACACCGGTATGGAAACTGAAGAGGAATGTATGGAGTGAATGCAGTGGAAGGGATTAAAGCAAAAAAACTGGTGCTTTTAATCATTGCAGCGGTACTCTGCCTTGGTATATTCGCCTTCCTCGCAGCTTCTCATGGAGCAGAAGAACAGCCGGCAACAATTACAGTTTCGGCTGCTGCAAGCTTGACCGAAGCATTCACTGATATTGCAAAAGAATTTGAAGCCGCTCATCCCGGCACAAAGGTTGAACTGAATCTGGCAGGTTCGGGCACTCTTCGGACTCAAATAGAATCCGGGGCACCTGTTGATGTGTTCGCTTCAGCTTCCGAGAGCGACATGGAACTTCTCTCTGAGAAAAACCTGATTGAAAACGATTCAAGAAAAGACTTTGCAGCAAACACTCTCGTAATGGTGGTGCCTGAAAAAAATGGCTCTGAAGCTCCGAAAAATCTTGAAGATCTGACTTCAGGCAGCGTAGAAAAGATTGCAATTGGAAACCCTGAGACTGCTCCTGCAGGTAAATATACAAAACAGGCACTTGAAACAGCAGGACTCTGGGACAAAGTTGAGAGTAAAGTCATCCTTGCTGAAAATGTGAAACAGGTACTGACCTATGTGGAAACTGGAGAAGTAGATGCAGGTTTCGTATATTTTACGGACGCTGAAAGTGGAAAGAAAGACATGTATGAGACAGCATGTACTGTTCCTGTTAACGAATCAATATCTTACCCGATAGCAGTAATAAAAGTATCCCAGAATAAGGAAGAAGCCCAGGAATTCGTTGATTTCGTAACCGGAAACCGGGGACAGCAAATCCTTGAAAAATACGGCTTTAAAACGCCATAAAAATAGATTAAATGCAGGATTAACCAGAACAGAGCCTGAAACTAGAGATGGATTTTTGATGGAAACGCTTCAATCGGTCATGAGTCCGCTCATGCTTACTCTCAAGATTGCCTCAATTTCAACCGTCTTTGTGACGGTGCTGGGAATTATAATTGCCTATATGCTGGCAAAAAGAGAGTTTACGGGAAAATGGCTGGCCGATGTGCTTGTGACCCTTCCCCTGGTTCTGCCCCCAACAGTTACCGGATATATCCTGGTTGTCCTGCTGGGAAAAAATGGAGTTCTTGGGAGCATATTCACCGAAATTACCGGGAGCGGAATACTCTTTACCTGGCAGGCAGCTGCAATTGCAGCCTTTGTCGTATCCTTACCCATGATGGTGAAGACTGCCACCTCAGCTATCGGAGCAGTGGACAGGAGTGTGGAGGAGGCTGCATGTATCCTGGGGAGGAGTGAATTGGAAACAGCACTCTTCATAACCCTTCCCCTTGCAAAAAGAGGCATTATTGCAGGCTGTGTCCTGAGCTTTGCAAGGGCTGTAGGAGAATTCGGAGCAACCCTGATGGTCGCAGGAAATATCCAGGGAAAAACCAGTACTATGCCTCTTTCGATTTACGGAGCATATCAGTCAGGAAATAATGAACTTGCAAATCTGCTTGTGCTTGTTCTTGTTGTCATATCCCTCATAACTATTGCAGCTACCAGTAAACTGGGAGAAAGATAAAAAAGAAATTTAAGGTGAGAGTAAGAATGCCTGTTGAAGTTGACATTGAAAAGGAATTTTACGCAAGAGAACACACAAAAAAGAAAGGGAAAAATCCCAGCTTTTCAATGCACTGTAGCTTTGATGCCGGTTCCGACTTTGTGGTCCTGTTCGGGTGTTCAGGTTCAGGGAAAACCACAGCTCTCCGCTGTATCGCAGGGCTTGAAAAGCCGGATGCAGGGACCATAAAGATAAACGATACCGTGTACTTTGACAGCAGGAAGAAAATAAATTTGCCTCCTCAGAAACGGAAAATAGGGTACATGTTCCAGGAAAACGCCCTTTTTCCGCATATGAATGTTCGGCAGAATATTGAGTTCGGGCTCAAAGGCCTCAGTTCCTCCGCAAAAGTCGAAAGAGTAAACGCAATGATTGACCTCATGGGAATTGAAGAACTTGAGTTTGCATATCCCGGTGAACTTTCAGGCGGTCAGAAGCAAAAAGTAGCCCTTGCGCGAGCCCTTGCTCCCAATCCGGAAATCCTGCTTCTGGATGAGCCATTTTCAGCCCTGGATACCATAGTAAGGCTGAAACTGCGAAAAGAATTGAGAATGATCCAGAAAAAGCTCGGGATTCCTGTAATCTTTATCACCCACGACCCTGTGGAAGCCTTCACCATGGCAGACCGGATGGTAGTTTTTGACAACGGCAGTGTACAGCAGCTTGGCTCCCCTGAGGATGTATTTTATCACCCGAGAACCCGCTATGTAGCCGAACTGGTAGGTTTCTCAAACCTCTTTGACGATGCCGTGGTGGAAGGACACGGGCAGGAGTGCACCTTCCTCTGGTCCCTGGGCACGGAAATTACAGCCCCTTACATCAGGCGGATGGCAGGAGACAAAGTGAGCTGGGGAGTAAGGCCTGAGAATATCGAACTCGTGGACAGTTCCATTGCCCGCACAATCCGGAAAGAAGACCGGAAGAACCTGCTTGGCGGCGTGATAAGGAACGTCGTGAACAAGGGTTCAAGCAGGATAATGTCCCTGAGCTTAAAAGGCAGCGAAGCCGTCCTCAATATTGAGGTTGCAAACCATATCTTCAACTCGTTAAAAATGGGTGCCGGAGACGAATGCATGGTAAGGATCAGGACTTCGGACATGATTGTGTTTTAACGCAAGCCTTTTCAAAAAAGGCTTGAGCGAAAACGTGGTAACGACGTGATCAAACGGCGAAACGACGGGGTCCGTTTCACTCGCTTCGCTAGTTCAAGCGGACTAATTTATAGACAGAGATAATGAGCTACTCTTCAATCAAGAGGGCGTCTGTCCAGTTCATCCGACACGCCTCGATGAAATCCATTTCGTACGAGTTTGCGAGGAGTACCACACTGTAATTGCAGATACAAGATATACCTGCGCACGCGAGACTGCCCGTTTTTTCTAAAAATAGGCAAGAGCAGTCGGTTCTCCGGCTGCGTCCGCATATGTCGAAAGCAATTTTGCACAAAAGCAGCCGGTTTATTCACTGGTATTTTTGCTGATTAACTCTGTGGGGTTGTCTGGTTTAGATCTTCAATATAAGTTCCTGCTCCAAGCCACCAGTTTTCGTCGACCTTCTGAACGTAATTCATTTTTGGTTCAAGGGTCATATTGCGGGCGGGGTTGTAGTAGTGGTAGAAAATGAATCCTCCTCCCTGCCGCGCCAGGAAAGTCTCAATCCGGGTGTAATTAACCCCTTCGGGATCCTGAAGTCCGGAGAGATCCGTTCCGATCAGCTCAGGCTGATAGGGGAGAGCTAGGGTCGTTCCACTGTAATCGAAGGCATAGACATAGAGATTGCCGCGGACGAACGTCCCTTTCTTGTCATTGAATTCCTCGATCGCGGCATTCTTTCCGCTCGTGTTGGCATACATAATTGCCTCCCCCACAAAAGATTTTAGGCTATTTCTTACCTGGGGATCTGTCCCCACATTCACGATCGATGAATTCTCCAGCGGATTGTAAATACCGGATCCGATGATCCATCTCTGGTTCACCATCATTACATAGCTTAGTTTTTGTTTGACGGTGAAGTTGTCTGCAGGGTCTGCATAGAGATACTGAACGAAACCTCCACCGGACTGCGCGGTGGAGATCAGGTCCTGGATAAATAAAGTGCCATTCGCATCCATGAGATTCCACCGGTTCGTCCCGATAATCTCTGGCTGGAAGGGTAGAGCCAGCGTAGTGCCGTTTATGTCATATGCAAAGATATATAGTTCGCCATCGGCGAATTGGCCGGTCTGGTTATTGAACTCACGAAGAGCAGCTTCCTGTCCGTGTACGTACGCATATTCGAAGGCTTTTTCAACAAACGCTACCAGTTCTTCCGGAGATGCAGTAGAATTGTTAACCAGCATCATTTCAGATTGGTTCTGGCAGTTCTTGTAATTGCCACTGCACACGATATAGGACTTTCCATCGCTTCCATTAGTTAACCGGTAATAGGTGGTCTTATAGTACAGGTTCGTCTGAACCGGATGCATATAGACATAATCCACCCAGCCAGTCCCGTTCTTCAATGCTCCTTCTAAAATTTCATCACGGAAAGGTTTCCCGGTAACGTCCGTCTTACCCTTGAAGTTCGTGCCGACAAGCCGAATGTTGTCTGCATGAGCAACGACAGTCATATTCGCATCATATACGAAGGCGTAGAGGCTCGGGTCCTCCGCATCTCGATAAGGTGCTTCGCCTGCATTGATGCGCCTGAATGTATCTGAGGTGTTTTTCTCGATTGCTTCAGCGGTTGTGTTTACAAGCTCCACCACTGCGTCGTCGGTGAACATCTGCTGAGCGCATCCGACTCCGAGATTCTGGTAAATTATCCGCTCATAATCGCTGATTCCCTGTTCATCCTTCTGATCCCGCACCGTTTCGATAGCCTGCTGGAAAGCGCTAACCAGTGTATCAGGGACGTCTTTACTAAAGATGTAGTAGAAGTCGTTCTCGCTCAGAGTATATACGATCTCATAGGCATTGGGATCCTCTGAAGTCTGTAACATCTGGTACCGCCCTGCAAGGTCTCCGGTTGCCCAAAGATCGATTTGGCCCTCTTCCATCATCCGTAATAGATCTTCGGGTGTCTGACCGTTGACAATCTGTGATTTATTCACGCCCTGGCTGGCCAGGAGATCGTTTTCAATGGAAGCGTTTACCACCCCGATCAGATATTTATTGAGATCCTTCGAAGAGGATATCGAAATATTACTTCTCATCGGTGCATAAAGCACAAAGCTGGCTTTGGTAAAAGGTCCTGCCCACTTGTAAAGGGGTTCACGTTCCGGTGTGAGAATAATGGAGAAAACCACCGTGCTCGTGTTGTTCTGTGCAACCTGGAGACATTCTGACAGAGGGGCAATGCGGACATCTGCCCTTGAGCGGTTCACACCTGCATCCTTGAAAATCGACTCAAGTAACTCGACAGAGATACCGGTAGCATTTCCGTCCTCCTGGTAGTTGAAGGGAGCCCACTCTTCAGTCATGTAGTTGAGCTGGGCAAGGCCAATGGATGGAATGTATCGCCCAAGGATTCGATCATATGTACTGATGCCCGAAGAGTCCTTTCCCTGTTTAAGGGCATCGAGTGCCTGCTGGAAAGAAGCAACTGTCGAATCTGAGACATTCTTATTGAAGACATAGTAGCCCTCCCGACCCGGTAACGTATAAACAACCCTGAATGAGTAAGAGTTTCCGGTTACCTGTTCGGTGATATATCGGCCTGCATCCTCCGGATAAGCCCATAGATCGATCTCGCCGTTATTGAGTTTTTCGACAATAATAGATGCATTTGTCTCCTGCACAAGCTGGCTTTTATTCACGCCGGCATTGAGCAACTGCTGGACTGCAATATCGTCAACGATTACTCCGATCCGGTATCCCTTCAGATCTTCAGGGCTCTCTATTGTGATTCCGCTGTCCGGCCGGGCAAAGAGAACATTGGTGTATGTATAGACGGGCCCCGCCCATTTGAAAGACTGCTCACGCTCAGGAATCCTCACGGTAGTGAAGAGTACGGTATTATTCTGAGTGAGAACAGTCTGGTATCCTTCAGTCCAGGGAACAAGGTTTATTTCCTCCCTTGTCACCTTCTTCCCCATCTTCTCGGTAACAGCCTCAAGTAAATCAACGGAGACTCCTTTCAACGTACCGTTCTCCATGTAGTTATAAGGCGGTAGATGTTCTGTGTAGTATGTCAGGTTGGCCGACATCATAGTGTCGTTCATATCTGCAGACACAATTTCATACCCCGAGATAGATCCGGCAGTTGGAGAAAGAACTCCAAACAACACCGCAATAAGAATAAGACACATATATCTTACCGACAACGACATAATAGGGGTCTATTAATCAGCGTATAAGTAAATACTGAATGCATCTCACCAATTTTCAAAAGAAAGGCCTTTTGGGAGAGTAAATGATAAGATTGAAGCGCTAGATATCCCGCAAATCTGTACTTTTTTAAAAAATATCCATTGGATTATATACTTAAATGCTTATATATTTCTGCATGTCAATCCACATCATCCTTGGGAAATTGACACAAAAAGTGATTGAACATATGAAATGCTTTACAGAGCGGGATTCCAGGAGAGGTAAGATCATCCGGACAGTAGGAGGCAAAATGCTTGCCCGTTACTAGATACACTCGGCTAGTAAGACTTTGTAATCTTGTCGACCTTCCATTGGAGAAAGCAATGGTAAAGATTCTGCTTGAGATTGGAAAATTGGGTGCGATAAGCACGGGAATCCTGACCAGAATCCCGCCTGAGCTGGTATATCGAGCAGTATCAAAAATTTGGTAGAAACACGATAGAGTGAGAATGGATTGAAATATACTGAGAACCAGATTCGTGTGAAGGAAAGTCTCCGATATAGATCTCATGTAATGCACCAGGGAATACATGAGAAAGTGTATAAATATATTGAGACAGTATAACTGTATATGATTTTTTTAAATAGGCTTCTTGAGAAAATTAATTTTTTTGACACCAGATGTGAATACATATTGACGTGTGATTTGTATAAAAGTGATTCCTTCATATGTACAAAAGAACTGGATAAATCTTGTTGCGGGATTTATAAACAGCTCTTAGGAAGGACCTAAATATTATACGTAGGGTCTAAATAAAAGCACGATATATCCATAAACCCTCTCAAGATCCAAAAGATGGACGCCCGAAGGCTCCTGGAGATTCTCGATTAAAAGCAATATAGAAGGGCAAGAGAGGCGTCGCCAGACAAGCTGGTGGGAATACTATACGATACGTAGATCTAAAGCTGCTTTCCGGGTTAGAGTAAATCATTCTTAGAGCCTTATTGTTATATTGAACTGGATTTGTCACTCCCGCCTGTTTTTCTCAATCATTCTCTTTTTACAGCTTTAATAATCGCTGCTCCTTCCATACTCTCAATATCTACTGCAAAACCGACATCTTCAAAAAGTGCTTTCCATTCGGCTTCCGAGAGCTGGGGGCCGTGGTGGTGCTGATGTGCGAGCGGCTCGACTGCAATCAACAGGCCGCCATTTTTAAGCACTCTCTTAATCTCGAAGAGGGCGAATTTGATGTCTTCGAGGTGGTGAAGCATGAAAAAGCAGGTGGCTGCATCCACATAGTTGGATTCAAAAGGCAGGGCATAGGCACTCCCTGTCCTGAACTCCACATTAGGTACACCAAGGACATCGGCATTCATCTGTGCCTGGCCTGTAAGAGAATCGTGAAGATCGATCCCGTAGACCCTGGAATCCGGATTATTTCTTGCAAGCTCCATGGTAAGGCTTCCAAAACCACTGCCAATATCGAGTATTGTTTCCCCTTTTATGTCAGGCAGCACGGCAGGAAGCACCTGTGCCCTCACACGGGCCATACGGTCTTCAGGAAACGTTGCTTGCTTCGCTTTTTCTGCATCTATTGTCGTAAAAGGAAGGATAGCGTAGACTTTTGCTCCGTTAACCGCAATAAGCCCTCTTATGTAAATCCTGCCGGTCTCAGCTACGACGCATTCCACAACCGAAACTCCGACATCCCTAC
This sequence comes from uncultured Methanosarcinales archaeon, assembly GCA_964435275.1. GTDB lineage: Archaea > Halobacteriota > Methanosarcinia > Methanosarcinales > Methanosarcinaceae > Methanosarcina. Next base: position 21,545 of record CAYSZA010000007.1, read on the forward strand.
AAAAGCGCATGTTCCATTCTTCTCTGTTCTCAGGGAACCGGATATCAAGGGGAGTATGTACCACAATATAATGAGAATATTTCGGCTTGAAATAATCAGATACGGATTCCGGCTCATTCAGCCTGATCTCACTGATGCTTTCCCTGAAAAGAGCAAGAATTTGCAGGGAAATCTCGCCAGCCTTGTTTCTTATGCTTCCAATTTCTCCGAACATACCTCTAAATTTGCTTTTGCGGAATAAAAGCTCTCTTATAGCAATGACGGTAACACGAAGCACACTCATACCTGACATCCAGAGTTTCTTATTTTACGTGTCTACAGTAACCACAGAAAAAGCAGAAAAACTTGTTTAAGTTCTCACCGCGAAAAAAATCCTATGCACTTTAACATTTTTTTGCCGAACTATACAAATATTCAGGACTCTAATAGATATGTTTAAATAGAATGAAGTCGGATACGAGATACCTATTGGTGGTCAAGATGAAATATATAATCGCAATGATAAGACCGGAAAGGCTTGATGCTGTCAAACTAGAGCTTCAGAAACTTGAGGTAAATAGATTAACAGTATCATCGGTCGCTGGCTACGGTGCACAAAAAGGGCATCTTGAGATTTACAGGGCAACGGAGCATGAAGCAAACCTGCTTGAGAAAATTAAAATTGAAATCGCAGTGGAAGATCATTTCCTTCAACCAATTATCGAAGCAATAAAGACCGGAGCAAAAGGCAATGACGGCTACATCGGAAGTGGCAAGATATTTGTGTTGCCACTTGACGATGTGATACGGATCCGCACGAACGAAAACGGACCTGACGCGTTATGAGGGGATAAATATGGCTATCGAAGCAGCAGATACAGTATGGGTACTGATTTCATCTGCACTGGTATTATTAATGGTTCCCGGACTGGCACTATTCTACGGCGGGCTGGTCCAGCGGAAGAACGTCCTGAGCAGCATGATGCATTCATTTGTTGCAATGGGTGTAATGGCTCTTGAATGGGTGTTAATAGGTTACTCGCTTGCCTTTGCAGAGGGCAACTGGTTTGTGGGTGGCCTTGGACATGCGTTACTGAATGGGATTGATGCATACTCGGTAACGGGTACAATTCCAACCTATGCATTTGTTGCATTTCAGGGAATGTTTGCAATAATTACACCTGCTCTGATTTCAGGTGCAATTGTAGGACGTGTGAAATTTAAATCTTACATCGCGTTCATTGCCCTCTGGGGACTGCTTGTATATGCACCTATCTGCCACTGGGTCTGGGGCGGCGGATTCCTGACAGGAGAGGCCCTGGACTTTGCAGGCGGCACGGTCGTTCACATAAGTTCAGGTATCTCCTCGCTTGCAATCTTAACCTACCTTGGCAAGAGGAGAGGCTACGGAGTAGATGCAATAAAGCCACACAACGTTACTCTGACGCTCCTTGGAACCGGGCTGCTCTGGTTCGGATGGTTCGGGTTCAACGCAGGGTCGTCCCTTGCTGCAAATGAGATAGCAGCTCTTGCATTCATTACAACGCTTATAGCCCCCGCAGCTGCAGGGTTTGTCTGGATGGCACTCGAATGGATGCATTTAGGGCGCCCGACTGCTCTTGGATTTGCAACAGGGGTCCTGGCAGGGCTAGTTGCAATAACCCCGGGTGCGGGTTTTGTCACTCCAATGGCAGCAATTCCTATAGGTTTGATCACAAGTTTCATATGTTACAAAGCTGTGGAACTCAAGGGAAGATTCGGATATGATGATTCTCTGGATGCATTCGGAGTTCACGGCGTAGGCGGAATAACAGGAGCGCTTCTAACTGGCGTATTTGCAAGCGTGGGATCGGCCACCGGTCTTCTTACCGGAAACGCTGGCCAGATGTGGATCCAGCTTGAGGGTGTTGTCTTCACAATGGTCTATGCAGCTCTCCTTACCCTGGTGATCGGGTTTGTGCTCAACAAGACTATAGGGCTCAAGGTAAGTGAAAGTGAAGAAAACATAGGACTTGACAAAACGCAGCACGGTGAAGCTGCATACAACATTTGAGTACAGGAAGATCTAACAAGTACAGGCAAATCTTACCTGTACTTTTCTAATTTTTTACCGTGATACGGAACATAGAGGCAAAAAATCTCTGTATGCTACAATCAAGCGTACCCCTCTCTAGCTGAACTCCAATTAATCGAGTCTGCTGGATGGATTGGCATCTTGACTTCGCAATCATGGGTAAGAAATCACCGCTTTATATTTCTGCCTTGTTCCAGCGCAGGAAAAGAAACACCGTAACTTAAAAATAAAAATTTAAAACTTAAATTTTGCAGAAAGCTCAGTTTCATGGATAACAGAGAGTTAATTCCATGAAACTAACATTTTTCAGCCGTCAATCATCCCAGGCGGCTTTTATTCAACATATTCTGCTTTTTCCGTACTGGTAAACCTCATCTATGACCTTTCCTTCTCGCGGAATTCCCCGGAAATTATATTTCCTGTAATATGAAGAGTGGAAATAATTAAGTAGAATAAGGTAGGAAAGAGGTAAGATATTTGAGATTTCCTAGTTATCATATAAAAGTAGATGGGATGAAAAGATGTTAAACACTGGTTCAACAGGCTTTATGCTGCTTGCGACAAGTCTTGTAATGCTCATGACTCCTGGTCTGGCATTCTTTTACGGGGGGCTCTCCTGTAAACGAAACATTTTAGGAATTATGATGCAGAGTTTTGTTTCTATGGGAGTGACAACCGTTCTGTGGTTTATTGTCGGGTATTCCCTGTGCTTCAGCGGGGGAGAAGGCGCAATCATAGGAAACCTGGACAAGATGTTTTTGAATGGAATTACCCCAACTTTGATGTTCAAAGATACGGGATTCCCGGAACTTGTTTTCGTGGCTTACCAGATGATGTTTGCAATAATTACACCGGCTTTGATTACGGGAGCTTTTGCAAACCGGGTTACGTTTAAGGCTTACATTATATTCCTTGTGCTCTGGCAGCTTTTTGTGTATTATCCTTTTGTGCATATGGTATGGGGAGGCGGCCTGCTTGCAGAAATGGGGATTATTGACTTTGCAGGCGGAATCGTGGTCCATGCGACAGCCGGATTTGCAGCCCTTGCTTCGGTCTTCTATGTAGGCTCAAGAAGGTACAGAGGATCGAAACCGAACAGTATTCCCTTAATGGCTATTGGCACTGCTCTTCTCTGGTTCGGATGGTACGGCTTTAATGCCGGGAGTGAACTCAATGTGGATGGGATTACCGCACTCGCATTCCTGAACAGCGACATTGCAGCTTCTTTTGCAGCCGTTACCTGGATGATAATCGAATGGTCCAAAGAAAGAAAACCGAAATTTGTGGGACTTATGACAGGAGCGGTTGCAGGTCTTGCAACAGTTACCCCTGCAGCCGGCCTTGTTTCTTTGCCTGTGGCTGCACTGATGGGCATTCTTGGATCAATTGTCTGCTACTTTGCAGTACATCTTAAAAACAGGATGGAATGGGATGACGCCCTTGATGTATGGGGTGTACACGGCGTTGGGGGCGTTACCGGGACAATTCTCCTTGGTGTCTTTGCTTCAACTGCTATAAACCCGGCAGGCGTTGACGGACTGATTTACGGTGGCACGGAATTCTTTATCAAAGAAGTTGCGATTGTTGCGATTACTTCAGTCTATGCATTCGTGTTTACCTACATCATGCTGATGTTGATAAATGCAATAACCCCGGTCAAGGTTACAGACGAAGAACAGCTTGTAGGCCTGGATATTTCTCTTCACGGCGAATGTGCCTACGACACAATTCATTAAAAAAAAGCAGGCTTATTCAGTTAAACGAAAGTGTCAGGGATAAAACCGGACCTTTCTACTTTTTTCCTTTTAACTGGCCAGGACTGTTTGCTTTTTACAGTAATTGGCACTCAAGGATTTTTAAGTAGCTGGGAACTGGAAAATAAAAGAGATAAAGGACTCTAAGGGCAGGACAGATCTTGAAATTCTAACCCTCAGGTGGACGGACTTATTCAAAATCAAACTCAGAATAGCTGTTTTTTTACCATTGTGAGCGCCAGGATGACCGAAAAAACCATTGTCATTACGAAAATAATTGCAAACGCATGGGGGTTGTTCTCGAAAGGGACATCGACATTCATCCCAAAAAAGCTTGCAACCATTGTCGGGACCGACAGAACGATTGTGACTGAAGTCAGGAATTTCATGACAATATTCAAGTTGTTGGAAATAACCGAGGCATATGCATCCATTGTTCCTGTCAGGATATTGCTGTAAATATTTGCCATCTCAATTGCCTGCTTATTTTCTATAATGACATCTTCAAGAAGCTCAGTATCATCAGGATACATCTTAACAGGAGTAGATCTCAGGATTTTCTCAAGGACTATTTCATTGCTTTTTAGTGACGTGGAAAAATATACAAGACTTTTTTCAAGTTCAAGAAGCTGGATTAATTCCTTATTTTTCAGGGATTTATGCAATTTGGATTCGATAGTGTTACTGGTTTTATCGATCTGCCTGAGATATTGAAGATATAACTTCGAGTTCCGATACAGGATCTGTAAAAGAAAACGCGTTTTTTTGAAGGTATAGAAAGATTTTATTTTCCGATCGAGAAAGCTTCTAATGACGTAATTCTCTTTCAGGGAGACCGTAACTATATTTTTGTCGTTAATTATTATCCCGAGAGGAATTGTATAATAGATTCCTCCATCCTGCAGGTCTGTGTTCGGTACGGGAACATCTATTAATACTATAGTACAGCCTTCATCCACCTCAATTCTGGCACGCTCCTCCTCATCGAGCGCAGCTTTAAGGTGTTCAGCAGGAATATTCAGGTTCTTTGAGATCGAAAGGATTTCCTGCTCGTTCGGATTTACAAGGTTAATCCATGCTCCGTCTTCAACCTGATCTAGAGTTGCCAATCCGGAATCTGTTGATTTGAAGATCTGAAGCATGGACATTTCTCCCTGTCTATAGTGTATAGCTTACACTCACTCAAAATAAGAATAAGATTTACAGGTCTTCAAGCAGAACGCCTATGTATAAATAAATTTTCATAATAAACATTTCTGGCAGGTTTAATCAGTGTACCGAATTTTCTTTCCTGTTTTTTCATGCTCTTTTTATTATTTCAGGTTCTCTTCTGTTCTTTTTTGTCCTTTACTACTCCTGCCGGCATATTCATACTTGTTGCTGCTCTTTCACCTTGTTCCTGAAATTTTTTATCGTTTCCTGTTTTTTCCTGTCCTTTCCTTTAAGTTTCTGGTTTTTCTTTTTTCCGCTCTTCTTTAGATATGCTGATCTGTTAACGAGGCACATAGAACATTATCAGCACACCTGCGAGTGCGATCAATGCCCCTATTATTTCGTATTTGTCAGGGTTTTTCTTATCAATTAGAGCTCCCCAGATAAGGGACGAAACAATGAAAATTCCTCCATAAGCAGCATAAACCCTGCCGAAATGTGCAGGCTGGAAGGTTGGAACTATTCCATAGATAGCTAAGGTCAGTGCTCCGAGCAGCCCGAAAACTGCCCCTTTCTTCTCCCTTAACCACAGCCAGACCAGATAGCCTCCTCCTATTTCGAAAAGGGCAGCCAGGAAAAACAGAGCGAGAGAAATGAGGGGGTCAATCATGCATTATCATCCTTTCTTGGCCAGTAGTAAATAATTGACACTCCGACAAGAATGATCAGAGCTCCTATGAGATCGTAAGTATCGGGAGGGATTTTATCAAAAATCCAGCCCCATAAAATGGACATAACAACAAAAATGCCGCCATAGGTTGCATATATCCTGTGAAAGTAAGATGGCTGGAAAGTGGGCACAACTCCGTATAAAAACAGGATAATTGCCCCTGAAAATGCAAAAACCAGTCCCCGGTCTTCGCGCAGCCACAACCACAGAAGATATCCTCCTCCTATCTCGAAAATGCCTGCGAGGATGAAAAGGAGAATAGTATATACAAAGCACCTTTTTCTGGAGATGCACCGGGATTCGACTTTAACCATATTCTCCAAACATTACTAGAAATATATAAATATACACTGATGGGAAGAACTCCTGATTAAACTAAAACCGTCAACCCTTTTAAACTCTACTTATTTTGAACTCTACTTTGTATGTAGCCTTGAACTTTATTCTTGGATTCCAGTCCTTGACTTTAACCTAGACTGGCCATTATAAATTGACCAATTTACGATAAGATATTGGATATATGAAAAAAATTATTCCAAGTGTCTTTAAAATAGGAATTTATATATATGTTGAGGAGTTATTTCAAATATATTTGAAATAATAATTCCGGATCTGGAAAGATGACTCTGGACTATATTATATATCTCATATCAGTTGGGCTTCAGTCGCTGCAGGAGTATCTGGCCCTGCATATACTTATGTGCCTTCTACCTGCCTTCTTTCTAGCTGGAGCGATAGCCTCTCTCTTTTCCAAAGAATCCGTGTTGAAATTCTTTGGAGCAGATACTCCAAAATATATCTCATATACCGTAGCTGCGTCTTCAGGCTGTCTTCTTGCAGTCTGCAGCTGTACGGTTCTTCCTCTTTTTGCGGGAATATACAAAAGAGGAGCAGGTATAGGTCCTGCAACTACTTTTCTATTCTCTGCTCCTGCAATCAATATCCTTGCAGTTATTTATACTGCAAAAATCCTGGGGTATGACCTTGGAGCTGCAAGAGCATTTTCGGCTGTACTTCTTTCAGTGCTTGTAGGCCTGACAATGTCCTTGATTTATGAAAAGAAAGGAGCGGAACACCGATCAATCAAAACATTTGGCGAAGAAGAGCATAAATACAGTGCTCAGCTTTTCGCTTTGCTCATTATAGTGCTTGTGGCTCCGGAAATTATGTCCGGCCGGGGATGGAAATATACAACTCAGCTAATTGCCTGGACACCTCTTATAGGGCTTACCGCATATCTATCCTTTAAATGGTTCTCAAAAGAAGAACTTGAAAGCTGGATGAGAGAAACCTGGTTCCTTATAAAACAAATTACTCCTCTACTCCTTCTGGGCGTTTTTTTCTCGGGAATTGCGGTTGTAGTGCTTCCAAAAGAGCTTATAGTAACCTTTGTGGGAGAAAATTCCCTTACCTCGAACTTTATCTCAGCTATTACAGGAGCTCTGATGTACTTCTCTACCCTTACGGAAGTGCCGATCATCAAAGCTCTTACCCTGCTTGGAATGGGAAGAGGTCCTTCTCTTGCCATGCTTCTTGCAGGTCCTGCACTCAGCCTTCCCAGCATGATTGTAATCAACAGAGTGATGGGAATAAGAAAAGGAATGACTTATATTTTCCTGGTGGTATTGATCGCAACCGTTTCAGGATATACATTCGGACTTATGATTGCATAAAAGATAATACTGAAGCAGATAAGCTGGAAATAACATTTACGATAAACAAGGTACATACATCAAGCAAAGTGACGATAGAGAACAAACGAGTTAATAGAATGTTAAGGTGGAAGATATGAAAATCGAAATACTGGGTACTGGATGTGCAAAGTGTAAAAAGACAAAAGAACTGGCA
>CAYSZA010000008.1:0-29057 GCA_964435275.1 uncultured Methanosarcinales archaeon
CACTGCCAAGCCTTGAGCCAAGAGTAGACGAAATATTTCCCCTGAGCCCAAGCACCCCGGGATAAATTACAAGAAGTCCCGGGATCATCTTAAGTTCGTTTGTCATTCCGGAGAATACTACTCCTGCAATCACTCCCCCAACAGTAGCAATAAGTTCAAAAGGCAGCGCCTCACGTACTATTGACGAAACACTCGCGTATTCGCTAAGGTATTTATCAATATACTGGGACTCGAAAATATCCTCGTCCCTGTGAGACTCTGGGGGCATGCGCTTGTATTATACGCTGATAATATTAAAATAATCGCTAACTCCAGAAAATGGAAGCTGTGTAAAAATTCTTAGCCATGAAAGTCTCTGAACTATATAAGGAAATAGATTAATTAGTAGTTAAAACTGCCCAGTTCGATTAACCTTTTTAATTCCCGGAAAAAAGATAAATAACATGCAGCCGTTACGGATAATAGGTATCAATATGGTAGTAGGAGTCACAATGATAAACGTGCTGCCAGGTTATGAAAAGGCAGCATACAGGGAACTGAGGAATATCGAAGGGATTAAGGACGTTTATCATGTATTTGGAGAATATGATTTTGTAATAATTATAGATGTTGAAGACCTGAACAGCCTTAACGACGTGGTAGATAGGATCAGGGAAAGCGAAACCGTAACAGCCACCAAGACCATTGTCGGGGCAGAACTTTAAGTTCCTCGGCTTCAAAATCAGCGCTGTCTTATCAGGATAAAATATCAGGTATCTATATATATTAGCAGGCCAGAGCTTTATATTTCAACCTTTTCTTAAAAAAGCTATTACAGGCTGCTCATTTAAAGACTTTTATTAAATCAGCTTAAAACGATCACTGGACATAAAACTACCTGAGGTTACAAAGGTATTTTTTTATATTGTAAAGTTATTTTCTTGTGCTACAAAGGCATTTTTGCATCGCAAAGTATTTTCTTATATATAAGAACATCCTGAAAAACACTGAGAACTATACTTAAAAAGATATAAAATTATTAAATTACTTGAAAGCGGAAATTTCTACTTTAGATATTGATAAAATAATATAAATTACATTAGTTTCTCAACCTGAGGTAAATTTTCATGGAATTCACCATTGCAGAAGAACTTGCTAAATATCAAAAGTCAATAAGTGTTGCAGAATTTTTTGAAAAAAACAGGCAGATCCTGGGTTTTGATTCGGCTCCGCGAAGCCTTATAACAACCGTCAAAGAAGCTGTTGACAATGCCCTGGATGCCTGCGAAGAGGCGGGCATTCTACCTGATATTCTTGTCCAGGTCGAAAGGACAGGACAGGACTACGTAACTGTAATTATAGAAGACAATGGACCCGGAATTGTAAAAGAGCAAATCCCAAAGGTCTTTGCAAAGCTTCTCTATGGTTCAAGGTTCCATGCCCTCAAGCAGAGCAGAGGACAGCAGGGAATAGGGATTTCCGCAGCCGTACTCTATGCCCAGATGACTGCGGGCAGACAAACGAAAATTCTCTCCAAAACCGGCTCCGGTAACCCTGCCCACTATTACGAGCTTATGATCAATACCAGCACGAATGAGCCTGATATCCAGAAAGACGAGATAAGGGACTGGTTCCGTCCACATGGGACTCAGATCGAGCTGGAAATGAAGGCTGCCTACGTAAAAGGAAGAAGGCAGTCCATTTACGAGTATCTCAAAGCTACAGCAATCGTAAATCCCCATGCGAGAATTACCCTTATAGATCCTGACGGCAATGAGGAGGTTTTTGAAAGAGCCACGGATAAGATGCCTGATCCTGCTGAAGAAATCCTGCCCCATCCCGAAGGCATTGAACTCGGCACTCTTATGAAAATGCTCCATTACACCGAGCGCCAGAAACTTTCCCCGTTCCTCCGCTACTCTTTTTGTAAAATCGGCCTGCTAACTGCCGAGGAAATCTGCAAAGCTGCAGGGCTTGACCCTGAAATCGACCCAAAAACCCTGGGTCGCCATGAGGCTAGAAAGCTGATCGAAGCTTTTGAAAAAGTAAAGATTATGGCTCCTCCCACGGACTGCCTTTCCCCAATAGGAGAAGAGCTGATCTACAGGGGGCTTGAAAAAGAAACGAACGTGGATTTTATTGCCACGAGCACGCGGAAACCCGCGGTATATTCCGGAAATCCTTTTGTAGTGGAAGTAGGGCTCGCCTACGGCGGAAACCTTCCGAAGGAAGAAAAGATCAGCATAATGCGTTTTGCTAACCGTGTGCCTTTGCTTTACCAGCAGGGAGGCTGCGTGACCACACATGCGGTAGAAGACATTAAATGGAAGCAGTATGGCTTAAATCAGCCGGGAGGAGGAATTCCTGTAGGCCCTCTTATCCTCCTCATTCATGTAGCTTCTATCAACGTGCCCTTTACCTCGGAATCAAAGGATGCAATTGCAGACATCCCTGTTATAAAGGACGAGGTAGACCTTGCAATCAAAGATGTCGCAAGGAAACTCAAGCATTATCTGAGCAAACAGAGCAACCTCAAGAAGCGCCGGGAAAAAGAGATCATCATTACGAAGGTGCTCCCGAAAATGGCTTTAAAGGTAGCAAATATTCTGGAAAAAGATGTCCCTGACATTAACCCTGTTGTTGCAAAGATTATGGGAAATTTGCTCGTACACCGGAAAGTGAAAAGGAACGAGGACGGGACTGCAGATATTGTAATAAAGGTCAAGAATTTCGGAAGCTCGGCATACGCTTTCAGGGTTCATGAGATGCTGCCCTGGACAATCAGCAGGGCAAAGCCCGAACCAAAGGTTGTGACTCTGGGCAATGATTACGATTATGTATGGGATATCTCCGCAGCAGTCGGGTCTTCAAAGGTGCTCAGCTACAGGATAGAAACTGCAACCGACAAAGAACTGGTAAAGCTTCCCGACCTGATTGTGGAAGGGCTTGAAGAAGAGCTTGTAACCGGGGCAAAAGCCTTTAAGGGGGCATAAAATGGCCAGAGAAACAAATAGCAAAACAATCCAGGGAGATGCTCTTGCAAAGGAAAAGCTGCTTGAGCTTGCAGAGAAAATCTATAACCAGTTTGAAAATGAGATTGTCCCAAGCGTTAGTCTTCCAAGCCGAACAAAGGCAAACATAGAATATTCCGATGAGAGCGATGTCTGGGTCTACGGGGACAGAGAAAGCGAAAGGAGCGCAAAAACCGTAAAAGGGGCATTCCAGCTCCTGAAAACCACTTACGCTACAGACTTCCTTATAAAAGAGCATCTTGCCCATAACCGCGGCTCAACGCTTCGAGAACTTTACTATATCTCGGAAGGCTGGGAAGCTGCGAAATTCAAAGAGCAGGCTGAGAGCGACCGACTTATCGAAGACCTTGAACTCCTTACATCCCTGCAAAGAGAATTTTTCCATATGCGCCCCGAAGAAGACGGAGCTACCATGTTCGGGCCCGTTGAGATTTCCGAACAAACAAAACGGGGAGAGCGGAATATCCACTGCCAGAAAGACGTGGGAGAAGGAGGATACCAGATCCCTTTCAATGTGGAAAATATCGAGTTCAAAGCTCATGATGCAAGCATGATCATCGCCATAGAAACCGGTGGTATGTACGCCCGTTTGATGGAAAACGGGTTTGATGAAGCTTATAACGCAATCCTTGTCCACCTTAAAGGTCAGCCTGCGCGGTCAACCCGCAGGATTATCAAGCGTATGAATGAGGAACTGGGTATTCCTGTAGCTGTTTTTACGGACGGTGACCCCTGGTCCTACAGGATCTATGCCTCGGTTGCCTACGGAGCTATAAAAAGTGCTCACCTGTCGGAATTCATGGCAACTCCCGCAGCAAAGTTCCTTGGCCTCCAGCCCTCGGATATAGTCGAATACGAACTCTCGACTGACAAGCTTACAGAACAGGACATAAGCGCACTGAGGAGCGAACTCTCCGACCCGCGCTTCGAATCCGATTACTGGAAAGAACAGATCCAGCTCCAGCTCGATATAGGAAAAAAGGCCGAACAGCAGGCTTTTGCAGGCAAAGGCCTTGATTTCGTAACCGAGGTATATCTTCCAAACAGGCTCAGAGAACTGGGCATGCTGTAACGCCCGAGTCACGTCTCGGGAGGACGTGCCCTTTTCGCTTCGCTCAAGAGGGCTTATTTACACGAATTTCATTTACACAAACCTTTTCAAAAAAGGTTTAATCGCAAGCCTTTTCAAAAAAGGCTTGAGCGAAAACTACCCCTAGCAACGGCGTGATAAACCGGCGCAACGGTTTACGCAAACCTTCTCAAAAAAAGTTTGATCAAAAACCCCCTGGTGACGGCGTGATCAACCGGCGCAACGGTTGCGGCTCAACGCTTGTGGCACAACGTTTGTGACCAAGCGGAGTAATTCATAAAATGAAGCTATAAGTTACCGACAGCTGAAAAAAGTACTGAGAAAAGAAAGTACGGATACCTTTTCTCCGTGCTTTTAGCAGTTGTGGGATTTAAATTAGGTTTTTCTGTGCCATTCTTTTTTGTGGTTTTTTGTATAGGACTTACGCGGTTGAACTGAAAAATAGCAGTAGTAAACTCCTAACTGTATAAATCGCAATTAACTTGATGAGGTCGCATATGATTGATTTTGTACTTCAAGTGCGTAAGTCCTATTGTAATTATTTCTGCGATCGTAGAGTCTAAAGTAAAGCTGGTTAAGTTTATATAGGTACATTTTGAATTATTCACTGAAGATTGGGCTTTAAATTAGACTGCGAGCAATCCAATAAGGTTTGGTATAGCAGGATGTCAAATTAGTACATTGCGATAACCATGTTATTCCAGGTTAATTTCTATCCAGAAATTACTTTCCAATTGGTTTTAAAATATCAATTGGTTTGAATGTTGAGATCCGTCGAGAGACAGTCAAAATGCCGCGACTCCTGCCGTGACTTCCTGTGGAAGACGAATTTTTACGAGCGAAACAGAAAATATTTATTTAAACTAAAGACGTATTAAAAAATTAGCATGAAAAGCACATATTTGGGCGCAAAATTATGCATAAAATCCCTGTTATTAGAGAATTGATAGTGAAAAATCTTGTACAATTTTCAGGGAATCTAAAGGCTTAAAATGTATGAGCGCATATTGAATCTGGTTCGTGGAAGAAAAGATAATTATTAAATATAAAAATCATTCAATAAAAACTGAAGGCCTACAGAACTGATACGATTTCTAAGACCTATTTTGACAAAAGTTTTCCCGCGAATTTTCCAAAAAAAATAGGATGTTACGTGATTCAAATAACTTTACCAGATTTTTACGGAGAATAACCCAAGATGAGTGATAAACAGGTTTACGATGCTTCGCGCATCCAGGTGCTGGAAGGCCTGGAAGCTGTCCGAAAACGTCCCAGCATGTATATAGGGAGCACGGATAGTCGCGGACTCCACCACCTAGTCTATGAGGTAGTAGACAACAGTATTGATGAAGCCCTTGCAGGCTTCTGTACCAGGATAGACGTCACGATCAATCCAGAAGGAAGTGTGACAGTCCTGGACAATGGGAGAGGTATCCCTATCGACCCCCATCCATTTCACAAAAAATCAGCCCTTGAAGTCGTGATGACTGTTCTGCACGCAGGAGGGAAATTCGACAAGAATACCTACAAAGTCTCAGGGGGACTGCATGGGGTAGGGGTTTCTGTCGTAAACGCACTTTCGGAATGGCTCGAAGTTGAAGTCTCAAGAGAAGGCAAGAAATATTTCCAGCGTTACACTCGTGGAAAGCCTGAAGCCGATGTTCAGGAAATCGGAACATCTGAAGTTACAGGCACAAAAACCACTTTCAAGCCGGATACGAAAATTTTTGAGACAACGGATTTCGATTATGATATTCTCTCAAACAGGCTAAGAGAACTCGCTTTCCTTAACCGGGGCCTTACTATCCGCCTCATGGATTTAAGAACTCCAGACGGTCAGGCCGAGACTTTCGTTTACAACGGCGGAATTGTTGAATTCGTTGAATACCTGAACAAGAAAAAACAGCCCCTCCACGATAAGCCGATTTATTTCGAGCGGCAGAGGGACGACATGGTCGTCGAAATTGCAATGCAGTATACGAACAGCTATGCAGAGAATGTGTACTCTTTTGCAAACAATATTAATACTCACGAGGGTGGAACCCACATTATAGGTTTCAAGACCGCCCTCACACGCGTTGCAAACGATTACATCAAGGCCAACAAACTCTCAAAAGAAGACATAAAACTTACCGGCGATGACGTAAGAGAAGGGCTGACTGCAATCATCAGTGTAAAACTCATGGAACCTCAGTTTGAGGGACAGACCAAGACAAAACTTGGAAATAGCGATGTCAAAGGGATCGTAGACTCCCTTGTAACCGACGGGCTTGCCGAGTATTTTGAAGAAAACCCCAAAGTTGCAAATATTATCCTTGAAAAAGCCCTCCTTGCCCAGAAAGCCAGGGAAGCTGCAAAAAAGGCAAGAGAACTGACCAGGAGAAAAAATGCTCTCGAAGTCAGTACCCTTCCGGGAAAACTTGCAGACTGCTCGGAAAAAAACCCGGCAGCCTGCGAGATTTATGTTGTGGAAGGAGATTCAGCAGGCGGTTCGGCAAAGCAGGGAAGAAACAGGAGTTTCCAGGCGATTCTTCCTCTGAGGGGAAAGATCCTGAACGTGGAAAAAGCCAGACTTGCCAAGATCCTGAAAAACAACGAGATAATCTCTCTGATTACAGCTATAGGCACAGGCGTCAGCGAGGACTTTGATCTGGAAAGCGCACGATACCATAAGGTAATCGTTATGACCGACGCCGATGTAGATGGAGCGCATATCAGAACCCTTCTCCTTACACTATTCTTCCGTTACATGCGGCCCTTGATCGATGCCGGGTATGTGTACATAGCCCAGCCGCCTCTTTACCGCATAAAGAAGGGAAAGGCGGAATACTATGTATATTCGGACCGGGAGCTGAACGATAAGAAGAAAGAACTCGGAGAAAAAGGACTTGCTATCCAGCGCTACAAAGGTCTCGGAGAAATGAACCCGGGACAGCTCTGGGAAACTACAATGAATCCTGACAGCCGGACCCTTTTACAGGTAACCCTGGACGATGCGATCCGCGCTGATGAGATCTTCCGGGTCCTTATGGGAGATGAAGTGGAGCCACGTCGGAACTTCATAGAAACGCACGCAAAAGAGGTTGTGGATCTGGATATCTGAGGTGGCTAAAAATGGCAAACGATCAAGAAGAAAATAAATCAGAAACTGAAATGAAGAAATTTTATCAAACTACGCTTATCCCTGACGAGCCGGATGCAGAGCCAGAAGTCCAAGAACGGGAGGCTGTACCCGACCCTATACCCGAAAACTCGGATGAAAACGCCGAAACAACTTTATCCGACCCTGTACCGGACGAACCTGAGGACGAAGAGCCAGAACCCGAAAGAGAGGGAGTTACTTCTATCCTTATCGATGACGAGATGAAACGCTCGTACATCAATTATGCGATGAGTGTAATCGTCGGAAGAGCTCTTCCCGATGCCCGCGACGGCTTAAAGCCTGTTCACCGCAGGATCCTTTTTGCCATGAAAGAAGCAGGGATCACGCATGACAAGCCCTATAAGAAATCCGCCCGTGTTGTGGGAGACGTGCTCGGTAAATACCACCCGCACGGAGATGCTGCTGTTTACGACAGTATCGTGCGTATGGTTCAGGATTTCTCCCTCCGCTATCCTTTAATTGACGGGCAGGGAAACTTCGGGTCAATAGATGGAGACTCGGCTGCTGCCATGCGTTACACTGAAGTCCGCATGGACCGGATCGCAGAGGAGATGCTGGCAGATATCGACAAGGAAACCGTACCTTTCAGGCCAAACTACGACGGGTCCCTGGAGGAGCCTGAAGTCCTTCCTGCAAAACTTCCAAACCTCCTTATCAACGGGTCCACAGGTATTGCAGTCGGGATGGCAACAAACATGGCCCCTCACAATATAGTGGAGGTAATTGACGGAACCCTGATGCTTATCGAAAACCCAGCAGTTACAGTGCCCGAGCTCATGACTGTGGTCAAAGGGCCGGACTTCCCTACAGGTGCCCATATTATCGGAAGCGCAGGTACAAAATCGGCATATATGACCGGAAGAGGCACTGTAAAGATCCGGGCAGTTGCCGAGATCCAGGAATTAAAGAAGGACCGGCAGCAGATTATCGTAACCGAGCTCCCCTATCAGGTAAACAAAGCCAGGATGATTGAAAACATTGCCCAGTTAGTTAGGGAAAAGACAATCGCCGGGATCTCCGATCTTCGGGATGAGTCAGATAGAGAGGGAATCAGGGTTGTTATCGAGCTTTCCCGGGGCACGAATCCAAAAGTTGTTTTAAACCAGCTTTATAAGCACACGCAAATGGAAACCACCTTTGGGATTATCAATCTGGCTCTTGTCGACGGAAAGCCAAAAGAGCTCAACCTGAAGGAACTTCTTGAGATCTACCTGGGGTACAGGATGGAGATTATCCAGAAGCGGACACTTTATGACCTCAGGAAGAGCGAAGAAAGGGCACACATCCTTGAAGGGCTGAAGATAGCCCTGGATAATATAGACGCAGTAGTCGCCCTTATCAGAGGCTCGGCAAACGCAGATGAAGCAAAACAGGGCCTGATGGAGAATTTCACCCTTGATGAAATCCAGTCGAAGGCTATCCTTGATATGCGTCTGCAGCGCCTCACAGGACTTGAAACCCAGAAGGTTCTTGAGGAACTTGAAGGACTTCTAAAACTTATCGGAGAGCTCAGGAAAATCATTGAAAGCGAAGAACTCAAATACGAGATAATCAGGAATGAACTCCTGGAGCTCAGGGAAAAGTACGGAGATGCCCGCAGGACGAAAATCATGCAGGCGACGACTGAGGTCAGGGAAGAGGATCTGATTCATGAAGAAGAAGTCGTAGTCACGATTACGAACGGAGGCTACATAAAGCGCCTGCCACTCAGCACTTACACGATGCAGCGCCGTGGAGGCCGGGGTATAATCGGCATGGAGATGAAGGAAGAAGACTTCGTGGAAAATCTCTTCATTGCGTCAACCCATGACTATATCCTGTTCTTTACAAACCTTGGCAGGCTCTACTGGCAGAAAGTTTATGAAATCCCGGAAGGTTCCAGGCAGTCGAGAGGCAAAGCCATAGTAAACCTGCTGGAACTTCAGGAAGGCGAAATGGTCAATGCCATGATCCCGGTAAAGGAGTTTGACGAAGCCCATTACCTGCTTATGGCAACAAGGGCAGGCACGATCAAAAAGACGCCTCTTTCCGAGTTCAGGAACCCGAGGAAAGCCGGGATAATTGCAGTCACCCTTGATGAAGGCGACGAGCTTGTAAAAGTCCTGCTAACTGACGGGAAAAAGGAAGTGGTCATGGTGTCCAGGAAAGGCAAAGCCATCCGTTTCCCTGAAGAAGATGTCCGCCCCATGGGCCGAACCGCAAGAGGTGTCCGCGGTATGACCCTTGACGGCCCGGACGATGAGGTTGTCAGCGTAGACCTCGTTGACGAGACCACAACCCTCCTGACCGTGACCGAGAACGGCTTTGGCAAAAGAACCGAGTACTCCCAGTACCCTGTGCACCGCCGCGGCGGAAAAGGTGTGATTACGATCGTTACCAACGAGCGGAACGGCCCGGTCTCCAGAGTCCGATCCGTAGCCGAAAGTGACGAGCTTATTTTCACCAGCTCCGAGGGCATCATAATCCGCATCCCGGCGAAAGATATCTCGATCCAGGGCAGAAACACCCAGGGCGTAAGAGTCATGAACCTCAAACCCGGCGACACAGTCGCAGGTATAGCCAGGATCCAGAACGGAAAAGCCGAAGAAGAGCTGAAACTCAAAGCTTCCATAGCTAAAAAAGCCGAAGAAGCAGCAGCCTCAACCGTTGAAGAAGTTGAAGTTCCTGAGGACGAAGCCGAGGACTTCGAAGAGCCTGAGGAGTTTGAAGACCTCGAAGCTGCTGACGAAACCGAAGAAGCGGAAGAAGAGGACGAAGCTGAAGCAGACGAAGACGAAGCTGAAGAAGACGAAGAAGTTGAAGAAGAATGATTAACGTACGCGGATGAAGAAAAATAATTCTTCATTCAAACTGCTGCCGGGATAAGGATTTTTTTGGGAGATTGATTTCCGGCGGCGGGCTTTTTGTCCGGAGGGGAGCCGGGCGGTAGACTTATTTTTGAAGGCGGGTTTTTTGAATCTATTTTTTGAGAGACTGAGTACCGGAAGGTATAGTTTTTTTAGAGTTTTTTGAATTCAGGGTCGGTTTTAGTTTTTGATATTTCTTAAAACAGGGCAGGTACACGCCTGCGAAGCAGGCGGCGGAGACCGAAAAAGGACAAAAACAGAGATTCCAAAACTAAAGAGAGATCAAAGGTTTAATAAATTCATGAGTTTCTTATCGCTTCGAGCAGTATTCCAACAATCTGAGAAGGCATAGGCACACCGAAGATTGCAGTTGATAGCACTGGAGTAAGTAATTTAATAATCTCACCAGAAGTCAGAGTTACCACTATATCCTTTGTAACATCTACAGTGAAGGATTTCGTTTTTTCCTTCAAAATTCCCGGTATCTTTTTGAGATCAGCAAGTTTAGATTTTACTTCTGCTTTCTCCTTTTCAGGAATATTTGCTGCTTCTATTATTTCTGTAATGGAAGGATTGTTTTGAACAATTTTTTCACTGAAACGCTTTAAAGCCTCATAATCTCCTTTTTTCATAAGCTCAAGCATCTGTAATGTAAATTCCCTGATGTATTCCCCTTCTCTGCTATCCACATTATTGTTTGAAATTTGAACCAAATATTCAAGATCCTGCTGAGAATTATTAACTTCAGCTCTTATTTGTTGGAGTTCAGCATCTGTGCCTTTAAATCCTTTTCCAATTTGATCTTTTATTTCAGTAAATCCTGAGCGTATCTGATTTAGCATCTCATCAATCTTGTTCTCAATACGTATTGAAATCTCTTTTATTTGTTCTACGTTCTCAAAAACAGTATTCACTTTTGTGTGTAACTGACCCGATAAATAAAATTCAAGGTCTATTCTTTTACGATTTGAATATTCACATAGTAAACTGTAGAAATTAGACGAAAATCTTCTATCTCGAATTATTTCCTGCCATGCATCTGGATCTTTATTTTTGACAACTGCATTGTGAAATATGTCACAAATCTCCTGCCCTTGTTTATCTCCATATTCGCGGAAAATCCTACATCCTTCTTTAACATTCTTTGCTGCTTCTCTATATGAGTCCTTATTAAAACAGTCAATAAGAGCCTGCAAGAGATGAATGTAAGCTGAAACTCTATCTTTAATTATCTTAATTTGAGTCCTATCTCTTATTTCTTTAAGTTTTTCTACTGCAAGTTTCAGCTCATTCTCTTCATCAATTGTATTCTTCAGAGAGTTTTCAAGATGGCACTCAAAAACCGTGTAATCAAAATAGTCAAGAAAGATGTCTTCTTTCTCTACTTCTTTCCAATCAGATACAAGCTCGCAAAAGGATTTAGTGTTAATTCTTGCTTGACAAAACTCGTCCATAAATTTGTAAAAAGGATCTTTTGAAAGTTCATAGGCTTTTTCATATTCACGAGAAGCCTTGTGTATCCCTGACTTACCATCGAACTCAAGCAAACTAGCACGTATCTCATGAATTCTTGCCATTAAACGTTCTTTATATCTAATATCTCGATCTTTTATCTTTTTCTCAATATCGTCGAGATTTTCCTCCCACTCTTCGAGATATTTCTTTTCTCCTGTCTTGTAGAAATTGTCTTTCAGTAGATCGTTAAAATTCAATAGTGCAATAGAATATGCCCATCTGTCTCCTAATCTTTCAAGAACTGAGACACTTTCTAAGTACAATTCTTTAGATTTGCCAAAGTTCTCCTTAATGTCAATGCCCATATCTGCGAGTTTTGACCTTGCGATACCCTCGTTTGCCAGCACACGAGCGTAATCTGCACTTGTTTTAGGAAAAATTTCCTTAGAATCACCGTAAAGCCGGACAGCAGTTTCAAAATTTACCCTCCTATCAATGCCCATATCTGCGAGTTTTGACCTTGCAATACCCTCGCTTGCCAACACACGAGCGTAATCCATGCTTGTTCTATGTAAAATTTCCTTAGCATCACCGTAAAGCTGGACAGCAGTTTCAAGATTTACCCTCCTGTCAATGCCCATATCTGCAAGTTCTGACCTTGCAATGCCCTCGTTCGTCAGTGAACGAGCGAAATCTGCGCTTCTTCTGGGTAAAATTTCTTTGGCATCGCCGTAAAGCTGGACAGCAGTTTCAAGATTTACCTTGCTGTCAATGTCCATCTCTGCAAGTTTTAGTCTTGCAATGCCCTCGTTCGTCAGTGAACGAGCGTAGGATGTGCTTGTTTTTGGATAAATGTTCTGGGCATTGCCATGAAGACTGACAGCAGTCTCAAGATTTACCCTGCTGTCAATACCCATATCTGCAAGTTTTAATCTTGCAATACCTTCGTTCGTCAATACACGAGCGAAATCTGCGCTTCTTCTGTATAAAAATTCCTTGGCGTTGCCGTAAAGCTGGACAGCAGTTTCAAGATTTTCCCTGCTGTCAATGCCCATATCTGCAAGTTTTAGTCTTGCAATACCCTCGTTGTACAATACATGAGCGTAATCTACATTGGTCTGGGGTAAAATTTCCTTGACATCGCTATAAATCTGGACAGCAGTCTCAAGATTTGCCATACTGTCAATGCCCATATCTGCAAGCTTGTCGCAAGCGACAGCATTATTTATTAATACATGTCTGGTTTTTTCTATACGGTTCTCGGAAAGAGAAACGTATACACTGTAGTAGAATTTACTGAGAAGATAATTATTGAGTTCATCGATTCCCTTTAAAGCTTTTTTCAGGGAAAATAACCCTTTATCTTCTAGAAAATTAGATAATTTGTCCATTTTTTGTAATCTAAAGTGATGAGAAATGCAAATAATTCGTGAAAATTCTTCTTTGGTAAAGCCAACTATTACATCAGCAGGAAGATTATAAATAATTTTGGCAAAAAATCTTTTGTTTCTATTTGTGAGAGATAACTCGAATTGATGCAGGAAGGATTCTTTATCCATGTAATTCGATATGTGCTAACTCGTTTTAAATTTTGTTAAAAGACTTGACAGATTGGAAGATTTCATGAAAATGATTCGAGGTAATTAACTCAAAAACGACTATTTCTTTTCGGAGTGAGGTTTAAAATACTCCTGAATTTCACTCAAACCAGTTCTCATCCAATCTCTCCTCCCTTTCCCTCTGCCTGCTAGCATACGCCACATACTCCCCACTCTTCCTATCAAAAACGAACCTGTAAACCGTCTTGAAATAAGCCCAGTATTTAACATACTGATCTCTCGCGTCGCTCAACGTGACAGTTACCGATCCATTCTCTTCCGAAATGTTGTAGACAGGATAATCGATTTCCTGCGGAACGGCTGTACTGTAGAGTTTTCCGGCTCTTTCGACATAGGCGGAGGCATCGGGAACGGTACCGGTCACATTAACTTTTTTGATATAATCGCTTCTTTCGATCCCTGACCAGTAGCTGACTTCCATGATTTTGTAATGCGTGGAGTTATAAGGATAAGCAGAAAGAAACTTTCCCGGAGAGGAGGGATAGGTGTCCTGATAGCTGATTTTTGCGCCTTCCGCGCCGGAAATATAATTCACAAGAAATAGTTTTGCCACAGGCAGGACTGCAAGCCAGACCACAAGCACAATTAAAAGTGTGGGATAGAGTTTACTTCGGTTATTCGTGACAAAGGCGCAGATATTATTGAATTTTCCGTTCCACTTTCCGCGGTTTTTCTGATATCCCACAAGTAAGATAAAAACGGGCAGCAAGGGAATGAGGTTTGCCAGCGGATCGAAAAAGTAAACGGCTCCGAGAGTAGAGGTTTCAGTGCTGAAGGGGTAGAATGGACGCATTTTCCAGGCTGTCGCATAATCGAGGTAGACGTGGGAAACTATGGCTGCAAACCCGGCGGCTGTGAACAGACGATCTTTTGTTTTAAGCCAGATCAAAAGTGTTACAAGCAGGATGAAAAGGATGGAGTGCATGAATTCCCTGTGGCCAAGCAGGTAAAAAAGCTGGTTTCGAGCCTCGTGGCTCACGCTGCCGCCGATAAGTGCAAACAGGAGGTATGGAATGAAATCCAGATCTGGAAGAACTGCCAGAAATGCCAGAACGTTTCGCTCTTTTCCTTTGAAACCGAGAGCGAAAGCGATCAGAAAACCGATTCCCAGGTGGGAGAGTGTGTTTACCATTTATCCATCCCTTAATTAAGGAAGAGAACTGTCAAAATATATATCTTTAATGAATAGACTTGCGAAGATAGACCTGCCAAAAATAGGAGAAATAAAAATGAAGAAGATATCAAAAGCAGAAGATACCAAAAACAAAAGATACCAAAAGCTCCAGACAAGTTTGAACAACTGATTACAACTGATTATTTCTTTCCTCACATCAGGCCAATCTGCCTCATCAATCCCACAAGGTCATAGAAAAGCTTCTCTTCGATGATCTCGCCATCTTTCCAGTGAGCGACTGTACAGAATTCCACTTCAAATTTCTTATTTGTGGGCTGGATTTCTTTTCCATCTGGTCCCTTCATAGATCCTTTCATGGTACCTGTAAATGTAGCTACTGAACAGGTCCAGTCGCCCTGGCCAAAAAGCACCTTATAAGGTCTGTTCTCGACGTGGTTGTCCGGAAATGTCTTAAAAAATTGTACAGCTTCTTCATGATGCGCCTTTTTTCCTCTTGTCGGCTCCGGTTGACCCGGCCAGTACACAGCGACATCTTCAGCATGACGTTTCTTGAAAGTATTCCAGTCCTGCGAATTCCATGCATCGTCAAGGGTTATCATCAGTTGCAGGTTTTCTTCTACTGTCACTTTTTACATCTCCTACTTACTCATGATTCAGAAACCAGTTGTCATTAAACTTAATTTTCAATTTCAATGCAGAAAAAATAATAAAATCCAGAATTAGGCAATAATTAACCCGAATATCGTGAATAGAGGTGAGTAAATTTACTAATCATAATATGTTTTTGAGCGGGCTTAATCAGGTTTAGTTATATTGTTCAATTTAGATATATTATTGCGGTTTTATATTAATTCAATTGAGTTCTGTATATCACAAAATTCCTTGCTCTCCAGTACCGAAAAAATGTTGCAAAAAATTTATTAACTCAGTTTTGATCCTCATTCGGCAGCGAAAGTTTAAACATAGATTAATTTGTTGAGCCGTTGAGAAAATTAAAAAGATGTTGGCATTGTTACAATATTCAAAACATTAATATTAATTTCAGACGAATTTTTATAAAAATATCATATAGTTTGGATCTTTTACCTTTAAATAGATGCGGCGTATAACTATATTCTGCATTTGGAATTGCCATATGGCGATTTATATGTATTTGAAGAGATAAAACGACGAGGTCACCTTAAAGCAAAAGCTTTTCAGTGACAGTAGAGTGACAGATTTCTGTTAACCTCGTTAAGGGGAAATTGGTTACCAGGATTTGTAATGGAATTTCTTGAACCGGAGCTTAAAGCTTGAGTTCCATACATGAGGCCCATACAGATCAAATTCCAGAGCAAGTTCCGAACAATTTGAAAACAAGTAATTAGGAATAGGGGAAAACAATATGGCTAAAGGGTTATACAAATTACCGGATTTGAAATATGGTTATTCAGACCTCGAACCTTATATTTCCG
Organism: uncultured Methanosarcinales archaeon; assembly: GCA_964435275.1. Taxonomy (GTDB): domain Archaea; phylum Halobacteriota; class Methanosarcinia; order Methanosarcinales; family Methanosarcinaceae; genus Methanosarcina. The sequence continues at coordinate 15,774 of CAYSZA010000008.1, forward strand.
AAGAACAGCTGCGCATTCACCATGACAAGCATCATCAGGCCTATGTGACCAATGCAAACTCACTTATAGAGATGATGGACAAAGCAAGGAAAGACGGAACTGACTTCGATTACAAGGCCAGTGCAAAAGCTCTGTCTTTCAATCTGGGCGGGCATGTCCTTCACGACTATTTCTGGTGGGAGATGACTCCCGAAAGCAATGCAAGCAAAGAGGCTGTGGGCGAACTGTCCGAGGTGATAAAAGATAACTTCGGAAGCTTTGAGAGGTTTAAAAAGGAGTTTACCCAGGTCGCATCGAGTGTTGAGGGTTCCGGATGGGCGGCCTTAACATTCTGCAATGATACAAAGCGGCTTATGATCATGCAGATCGAAAAGCATAATGTGAATATAGTTCCGGATTATCCCATCCTTATGGCATTAGATGTATGGGAACACGCCTACTATATTGATTACAAGAACGATAGGGGCAAATTCATAGAAGGCTTCTGGAACATAGTCAACTGGGAAGAAATCGACAAATATTTCAAGAAGATTCAGAAGTAATTCAAAATGTAAAAATTTAAAATCCAGAAAGTTTAAAAGCCTAAAAATGACCTAAATAATATCATTTTGGCACATTCGTTTGCTCCGATTACGGTTTTTTATTTGAAGAAAAAAAGTAATCGGAACAGGCTTATTTTCTTTACAAAAGCTCTGAAGCTCCCGTTTTATTAAAAACAAACTTACCCGTAAAACAAACTTGCCTGTTCTCCAGATAGCTCAAAAGTTACTCAAAATAGTTTTTATCAAGCTTTTTTTCCGGTCTTCCATAATGGCTCTCGTACACTTCATACTCTCCACTCTCCCTATCAAAAACGAACCTGTAAACCGTATCGAAGTACGGCCATTTGTCAACATACGGATTTCTGGCATCGCTCATCACGACCGTTACCAAGCCGTTTTCTTCGGAGACCGAGTACACAGGATAATCGATTGCCTGAGGGACTGAAGTTCTGTAAAGTTTTCCTGTCCTTTTGGCATAAGCCTGGGCATCAGGGACATTTCCCTCTACAGACACTTTTTCAACGTAAAAGCTTTTTTTGATTCCCGACCAGTAGCTGACCTCCAGGAGTTTATAATGGGTATCACTATACGAGTATACTGCAAGGAACTTACCAACAGATATCGGGTAGGTGTTCTTGTAGCTTATTTCAGTTCCTTCTACGTCGGAAACATGCTTTACCAGGAAAATTTTTGCAATCGGAAACACGGCTGTCCAGAGAAGGATAACTAAAATTACAGAGGCATAGACTCTCCTCTCATTCCTGTACATAAAACCGTGGAGCCCGTTTAGGCTATTTAGTTTCCTGTCCCAGGTATCTCTATCTTTAATGCTCCATCTGTTTCTGTCCTCAGTACTCCGCTTATCCCTGCCGTTAATATTCGAGATATCCCTGACTCTTGCAATCCATCCATCCATTTTTTTTATAGTCCAGAGGTTACCGCTTTTAATGCCTGGTTTTCCCCGATTTTTAATACCCAATCCGTTTCTATTTTTAACAAATTCTGCAGCCACTATAAACAGGGGCAACAGCGGGAGAAAGTTTACAATCGGATCGAAAGGATAAATGGCTCTGAGGGCTGACTCGGTTGTGCTGAACGGATAGAAAGGGCGCATTTTTGCGCTTGTAGTATAATCAAGTAAGATGTGGAGAAAAACTGCCTGAAATCCCCCGAAAATAAAGCGCCGGTCCTTAGTTTCAACCCAGATAAGAAGTGCAACAAGGAAAGCAAAGAGGATAGAGTGCGTAAGCTCCCTGTGGCCGAGCAGATAAAACAGCTGGTTTCTGGCCTCATGGCTTACACTGCCGCTGATAAGCGTAAATATCGAATATGTAAAGTAGTCAAGGTCAGGGAGCAAAGAAAGAAAGAGCAAAACCAGCCTCTTCCTTCCTTTAAGGCCCAGAGCGTAGGAGAGAAGCAGGCCGACTCCAAGGTGGGAAAGTGTATTTACCATGATTTACGTCCATTTATTTAGGGCTTTTAACAGTTTTTTGAAAGTCTTGTTTTTAAGGCGTTCTTAGCGGTTCATTTCGGTGGATAAAATGCGAAGGACCATATTCGGGAGAGATTGAAGAGTAAAGTTTTGGCGCAGCTGTACTCAATATCATTTAATTGATAATATATAAAAGAATTGATAAATAATATCCTGATCCAGTGGAAAGGACAAAACCATAACTCATTTTTCTTCTTGTCATCCACACGAAGGTAAAGCTATGAATTGTAGTATTTTCAGTTTCAAAAGAGCTAAGTTATTGATTAAAACAGAGATAGAAAAAGGGATAGTGCGTTAGACTAAGGGCTCATCCGAACCAGTTCCTGCCTAATCTCTCTTCTTGCCCCCCATGCATACCTGCGTAGACTTCGTACTCCTCTCCATTTTTCCTATCAAAAACAAACCTGTAAAACGATTTAAAATAAGCCAGCTCTTTAAGGTATGGATTTCTGGCATCACTGAGGGTAACCGTCACAGAGCTGTTTGTTTCGGAAACCGAGTAGACCGGATAATCGATTTCCTGAGGAACTCCTTCTCTGTATAATTTCTCTGCTCTTCTGACATAAGCAGCAGCATCAGGGACATTCCCTTCCACAGACACTTTTTCAACGTACGAGCTTTTCTCGATTCCTGAAAGATAACTTATCTCCAGAACTTTATAGTGGGTGGAATTGTATGAATACGCCGTCAGGAACTTGTTCATGGATTCGGGATAGGTATTCTGGTAGCTAATTTCAGCTTCTTCGGTCCAGGAGATATGGTTTATCAGGAAAGCTTTTGAGACCGGCATGAAGGTAAGCCAGATAAGCAACAAAAGAATGAGCGAGGCATAAAGTTTATCGTCAATGTTTGATATAAAAGTACAAATTCTGTTCATTTTCCCTTTGATTTTTCCTCTGTGGCTCAGATTTCCCATAATCACGATGAAGGGAGGAAGCAGAGGAAGCAAATTTAAAAGAGGGTCAAAAAAATAAACTGCTCCCATAATAGAAGCGTCCGTACTAAACGGATAGAAAGGACGCATTTTCCAGCTTGTGACGTAATCGAGGTAAGAGTGGAAGAGAAGGGATTGAAACCCTCCAACCGTAAAAAGCCAGTCCTTTGTCCTGAACCAGATAAAAAACGTAATCAAAACAATGAAAAGGATAGAGTGCATGAATTCTCTGTGCCCGATAAGGTAAAAGAGCTGGTTTCTGGCCTCAGGACTCAGGCTGTTGTTGGCAAACACAAATGTTGAGTACAGGATAAAGTCTAGGTCAGGAAGCATTGATAAAAAGACCACAACTTTCAGTTTGTTTTCTTTTAGGCCTAAAGCCAGGGCAATGAGAAGACCTACTCCGATATGTGAAAATACATTTACCATGATCCTCTATTCCTGACGCAGACTTTTATATTAAGTAATATAGAAAATTAAAGATATATTTCTTCTTTTTGAAAAATCGTGTTCAGGAGTTGCAAAGTTGAATTTACTTTCGAGAATTATGGAAAGCAAAAGAAGATATTGAAAGCAAATTTTCAGGATTGCAGGTAAAAGGATCTGTTTTTTTTATAGAAAAAGAAAAAGGTTGTCGTCTTATTAAAAATAGATTAACGAGAGGTAATACCCCTCAAATTACCGGGCCAAGTGGTTCGATGTTCTTACAGAGATGAGCTATTTAATGTCCTTACAGAGATGAGTGATTCGATGCTCTTACAGGGACGAATTATTCAATGTCCTGTCAAAGAAGGTTATCATCTCCTCATACGCGTCCTGTGCAACAGAACCCTCTGAAAGTTTTCCATCCCCTGTAATCATGAAGCCGTGACGCTCGCCCTGGTAAACCTTCAGTTCGAAATACTTGTCAGATGCATCCAGTTCACCGGCATACCTGTAAATGTCAGTAATATTGCTATACTGGTCCCGGGTGCCGTGTATCATAAGCATAGGCGCGTCAAGCTGGTCTATCAGGTTAGCCGGCCTGTCGGGTTGGATTTTAGATCCGCCCATATAGGGGAAACCATACCAGGCAACCCCAGATTTGAACTCCTTGATCTGGGGCAGGAAAAGCATGGTATACCTGCCTCCTGCGCAGAAACCCGTAAGACCAAATCTCTCGGGATCGACATTATCCCTTGTTTTAAGGTAAGCCGTGCTGTTCCGGATGAGGGCTTCCACCTCAGCATCGGACGGAGAGACAGAATACGTCTGCCAGAAAGGAGCAATCACTACATATCCGTCTTCGGCCATCCTGTCCACCATAGTTTGGTAGCCGGGCTCAAATCCTTTGAATGAGTGAATCAGCACTATAGCCGGATAATTCCCTTCTTCAGCCGGGGCTGCAGTATAGGCCGGATAAACCCTGCAGTCGCTTGTAATATTGACCGTTTTAGCCTGAACCAGGGCTGAACAATTTGTGGTCTCAAGACCGATATCCTGTGATGAAGGTAAGTATCGGCTCTCGGTCTCATTACAGGCAGTTCCTGCAGCCTCCGGAGCTTCAGAGCTGGATTTAGAGGAAGCCGTACTGCCTAACGTACCAAGCAGGCTCACTATAAGCAAAAATAAGACTAATTTGTTCATGAAACTCATTTACCCCCCAAAATTATATACACCGGGAAATATCGTACAGCTTGAACGTGCGGTTTGAATGTCTTTTCCCGGAGCATGGAAAGTTTCGGGAGGCTCTGGAAACTCTGGTTTCTACATGAGCCTGACATAATCGGATAATTCCCAGCTATATAAATTAATAGGAAATTATATGTTAAAGGATATAAACCATAAGGACTAATTTTTTCTTAAATGAAAAATCCGGAAGTTTTCAACGTGCATTTCTGACAGTTTTCAAGGGCATTCCCAATGATTTTTGATCTGCATTTGAGATATGTTTTGTCTATCCTGTTAGCATCGAGCAATCCCTTTATTCTCATGGGTGAAATTGAGTTCCGGGTCAAAACGGAAAACTTTTTACATTTTACACGCTTTTGAGGAAGGAAATAAATTATGAAATCCTGACCGGAAAAACGACTTTTTCTGGGAGCTCCACCAATGTTCCAGACTGAACCTATAATCTACCTGCAATCCCTTGGAAACGAATGGTTTACCTCCCTCATGATTCTGGTAACTACAATGGGATCGTCGGCTTTTTTAGCTGCGATAATAATTAGCATTACTTTCGGGATTAATTTCCAGAAAGGTTTTCTTCTGTTCCAGCTCTTAATCTGGGCAGGGATGATTACCGAGATTCTTAAGACAATAATCGCATTTCCAAGGCCGGATTTTGTAGATAATAGAGTCCTTAACCTTGAATCCGGGGTAAAAAACACCTCACCTTTCAGAGGAGAGGGGCCTGAAGGTGTGTTCAAACTTCCCGACGAAGAAGTTCTTGAAACATTCCGCCTTCAAGAAAAGCTTACCCATTCGCCTTTCGGTTTGCCTTCCGGGCACGTCGCACTTACTACTGCACTCTGGGGAGGAAGCTCTGCAATTTTCAACAACAGTACAATCAAAAGGCTGGCTCCTGTCATGGTATTACTTGTAGCGTTTTCGAGGATGTACCTAGGAAGGCATTTCCTGGGAGATGTGCTTGGAGGGGCTGCTGTGGGCTTAATTTTCCTGACGGGTTTTACTCTCTTTGTCAAAAGCTCCCTGAAAGATGATTTTTTTAAGAAAGAGAATTTTGAACTCACACTCAGGAGACAAAACCTCATTCTGTACTCCTTTATGTTTATTATCCCTCCTGTGCTTACAGCCCTATCTCTGGTAAGCGCTGACGTGGCGGGTTTTTTTCTTGGCACGAATGCGGCATACATTCTGATAATACGAAAAGGACTTCCTGAGGATACGGGAAGTGCGGAAAAGAGAATTTTGAGGATACTTATAGCACTCCTGCTGTTTGGAGCCTCCAGTGTTGCTCTTGCTGTCGGGTTCGAGACTCTCGAAACTACAGGCTATGTCAGTTTTAAACTCATCGAATTTTTAAAAACTTTTATACCTGCATCTACAATCTGGGTGTCCGTAGTCGTTTGCACAAAGCTCAACCTGTATAGAAGAGAAAATGAGTTTGAAAGCAGCCAGAGCGCGGACTGAGACCGAGAATCGTCAAAAAAATCCGATAAAATTCTTAAGAATCATCAAGGACAGGATTAACAGGTTCTTTAAAACTATAACAAGCACCTGCTTTGAGGTTTATAGTAGTGCCATATTATGTGCCTTTTCTTCTTCGATTTCCGTGAGGTGGTTCGCGCCTTCAGGCATAAGGTCTATTACGATCTCATGCTTCGAGAAGTAGTGAATGTAGAGAGTCCGATATTTTATAAATATATTCCCTTACTGTGACTCTCAAAGCCTGGCTGGAACCTGTAGGATCAAATAAATTGCATGGACTTGCTCAGGGACTTAGTCAGAGTATATTTTGAACCCTATTGTCCCAGTGTTCAGGGAAAGCTTTATATCTCAGAACCTGAAGGAGATCATATATATTATATGAAGACAGAAATAGTGGTAATAAACCTCTGGCAGAACATATAGAAGTAGACTAAAAAGTTGCAGTAAGGCTTTGTAATGCATTGGCTAAAAAGATAGGGCGATCCACGCAGTCTAATTAAATTTGTACTCTTGAAGAAAAAAACCAAAGAATCTTAAATGTTTGTAAATTAATTTATTTTGTATCTGTCCATAAGGAATAACTTAAATAATGCTTTTAACTATTGAGCGTATTCACAATTCACTGAAGAAATAACCAGTTGAAAACCGCAACCTGTCGGTTGCAATCAATAGAAAAGACCCAAGGGTCATTTCATCGTGGAAAGGATTTCGTACGGCATAAAACTTATAATCATATCAAAACAGAGAGGACGACATTCATGGACTTTGAAAAATTAAGACATGGGACTGAACTTATCAAGCGGGGCTTTGCAAGGATGCAGAAAGGGGGTGTGATCATGGATGTTACAACTCCAGAACAGGCCAGGATCGCAGAAGAAGCCGGAGCAGTTGCTGTTATGGCGCTTCAGGCTGTCCCTGCAGATATAAGGAAAGCAGGTGGAGTTGCCCGGATGGCAGACCCTGAGATTGTCCAGCAGATCATTGATACGGTCACTATCCCTGTAATGGCAAAAGCCAGGATAGGGCACTTCGTCGAAGCCGAAATCCTGGAAGCCCTGGGTGTTGACATGGTGGATGAATCCGAAGTTCTGACCCCGGCTGACCCCTATTACCATATAGACAAAACGCAGTTCACAGTGCCTTTTGTCTGCGGAGCACGAAATCTCGGAGAAGCCCTCAGGAGAATTAATGAAGGGGCAGCAATGATCCGCACGAAAGGAGAAGCCGGAACAGGGGATGTAAGCCAGGCAGTAAAACACATGAAGCAGATCCAGGGAGAAATCCGTGCCCTTGCCGGGAAGACTAAAGAAGAGCTGATTATGGTTTCAAGGGACATCGAAGCTCCAATCGAACTTGTAGTCGAAACCGCAAAAATACAGCGTCTGCCTGTGGTAAACTTTGCAGCCGGCGGAGTTGCAACACCTGCAGATGCAGCGCTTATGATGCGCCTTGGCGCAGACGGAGTCTTTGTGGGCTCAGGCATTTTCAAAGCCGAGAACCCCGAGAAGATGGCGAAAGCCGTCGTTGAAGCCGTAAATAACTTTGATAACCCAATAAAGCTCGCTGAGATCTCAAAAGGCGTGGGCGCAGGCATGAAAGGCATCAGCGCAGATATGATTCCTCTTGAAGAAGCCCTTCAGGAACGCGGCTGGTAACCCACCCGAGTCCCGTCTCGCCCGAGTCCCGTCTCGGGAGGACGGCCCGAATTGCGCTTCGGGAGCACGCCTCCGTTTCGGTCGCTTGCGCTCCCTCAAGCGGAATAATTTATGGACAGGTAAATAACTTTTTAACTCGTTTAAGCGGATGATTTTAGAAAAACTGACATTATCTTCGTTCAAACGGGATTGAGAATTTAATTTTTAAAAATGGATTTTTCTTACGGGCAGTAAGAATAAATTACTTCAATTTTTTATTTTTGAATAAAAAAATAACGAATTAGTTCTGGAAAATGGTGTTTTTTATGAAAATAGGTGTAATCGCTATTCAAGGAGCGGTTTCCGAGCATATTGATGCTTTGAGGAGAGCCCTTAAGGAAAGAGGGACGGATGCGGAGGTAGTTGCAATAAAGCATAAGGGTATTGTCCCGGAATGTGGAGGGATTGTGATTCCCGGTGGGGAGAGTACCACGCTTTGCAGGCTGCTTGCCCGCGAGGGAATCGCGGAGGAGATTAAGGATGCGGCTGCAAGAGGAGTTCCGATCCTCGGGACCTGCGCAGGCCTGATTGTAATTGCAAGGGAAGGCGACGAGCAGGTTGAGAAAACCAGCCAGGAACTGCTCGGGATTATGGATACAAAGGTCAACAGGAACGCATTTGGAAGGCAAAGGGATTCATTTGAAGCCGAACTTGACATTGAAATTCTTGATTCTCCTTTCACAGGCGTATTTATCAGGGCTCCCGGAATCGTGAGCTGTGGGCCTGGAGTTCGCGTGCTTTCCAGGCTTGATGACCTGATTATTGCTGCAGAGCAGGGAAATGTGCTGGCTCTTGCTTTCCATCCGGAATTAACCGATGATTTGAGAATTCATCAGTACTTCCTGGATAAAGTGTTGAACTGTTAATATCCGGCGTCAAAATTTGGATAGCCTCTGGTTTTTGATTCCAGTCTTTTCTTTATTATATCTTTTTGTAACTTTTTTGTGATGTCCTTATGTACTTTTTATTTTCCGTGTGTTTTTCATCTTTTCAGGTTTTTTAGGATTTCACATATTTTTCTTAACTTTTCACATACTTTTTTAGTTTCATCCGTTTTCTTATCTCTTCTTGTTCCTCCTGCACCTTTTGGCATGCTTTTTTATGGAGGTAAAAAGATAGAAGAACGCTTTGACTTCTTCTATTTTCGATATCTTGAAAGTTATATACGGATTGCAGCCATATTAGTAAAAACCGATTCAATGTGGGGTAAAATAAATGGTGAAATTGACAGATGAGATGAAGGAAGACTTTGCAAAAATGAAAATTTTTCCTTTTGCAACCGCTTCTAAAGGTGGAGAACCAAACGTAATACCGATAGGTATGTGCAAATTACAGGAAGATGGGGAAACAATCTGGATTACGGACAATTATTTCTTAAAGACCCGTAAGAACCTTGATGAAAACCCGAGGGGAGCGATCTATGTCTGGGGCCCTGAAATCAATGGGTGCTACCAGATAAAAGGAGACATTGAGATAAAAACCGAGGGAGAGGATTACGAGAAGATGTACAAAATGGTCAAGGGCATAGGAGAGAGGTTCCCTGCAAAAGCCCTTGCAGTTATGAGAATTACTGAAGTTTATGAGTGCAAGTCTTCAAAGCCAGAGCCAGGAAAGAAATTGCTTTGATCCTGTTTAAAGCCCAGTCCATGAGTTAGTCTGATTTATAGGTTTACTTTTTGAGCCTTGAAGATGAAAAATCTTCACAATCTTTTTTGAATATATTGAGGATATACATGAGGAAATTACGTGCATGACATAAAGTCCGTGCAGCGGGATTTGTAGCCTTTGAAAAGGACGGTCTGTTCGAAGAACTCAAAAAACGGATGCAACGGTTAGACTTACTATTATAGATGAGGCTAAAAGATGATCAAAGAAGTAGGAAAAAGATCAAATATAGCGGATAACTCCATGAAGATTACCGTGCTTATGAATGGTCCGTATATAGTGACCGGCAGAGTTCCCATTATTACCATGGAGATTTGCAAAGATGAAGACACTGACCACCTGATATGGCGTGAAGTTAAGAGATACCCCATAAAGGAGAAGCATGCTCTATGCCGATGTGGTCACTCAAAAAACAAGCCGTTCTGTGATGGGACACATACAAAGATTCATTTTGACGGAACCGAGGCAGGAGACTTTGAGCCTTTTAGCGCAGGTGCAAACCTCATCCCTGGACCTTCACTGACTCTTATCGACAATAAGCATCTCTGTGTCCACGCAGGATTTTGCACACGGGCAGGAAGAATATGGAACCTTGTACAACAATCCGAAAACCCGGAAGCTCGAAAAATCGCTATTGAAGAAGCGTGCAACTGCCCTTCAGGCAGGCTGGTAATTGTTGACAATGCCACCGGGAAGGAGATTGAACCTGAACTTGAGAAGTCCATTGTCGTCGAGGAAGGTCCTCGCCGTGGCGAGCACGGTCCTCTCTGGGTACGCGGCGGCATCCCGATAGAATCCGCCGATGGCAAACAGTACGAAATCAGGAATCGGGTCACTCTCTGCAGATGCGGAGAATCGCGAAATAAACCGTTCTGCGACGGAAGTCATGTGGAGATTGAGAGAGATTGAAAAGACGCAAATGAAAATGAGAGAGGTTGAGGAATAGACTCAAATTAAAAGTTGTTAGATCTGAATTTTATCTCATTGAACCTGTTTTCAGTAATTTTTCTAGCTTTTACTCTTATTTCACTGAAGATCGTCCTGTGGCTTTGTGCAATTATACGATTTTGCCTGACACGGAAGAAGGGAAATATCCTTGCACTTTCCCTTTTTTAAGAAATATTCCTGACAGAGTGTATCTTTACACCCTTTTTTAGATTATATATTTTATTTTTAACAATTTTTCATAAAAACTATGAAATTATTTATAGAAATTATAAAATGACTGTTTAAAACTTTGCACAAAAGATATATAATCTAACAATTGTCTATTTTTTAGATATCAGTACAAAAGCCTGGAAAACATTTCTTTATGCTCACTTGCAGGAATAACAGAGATCACAGGTTTGAGAATAAATGAATTTGAGTTCAATAAATTTGAGTCCAAAAAGATACAGAAATAGAGTGATGTTTGAACCATGAAAATTGACTATATGGTAAAAGAAGAACTTTGGCGTTCACTTCCGGTATTCTTTTTTAGCTTTTTAATTATTGGGTTCTTAGACAGGAAAGGGAATATACTGCTAGGAGTGTCAGGAACATTTATTCTTGCCCTCGTTTTTACAGTTATACACTTTTCATTAATGGTCTGGTATAGAAAAAAGGAAGGAATTGCGAGCAACTCTATCTTTTTTATTATCAACTATATTTTCAGCTCAAAGTCTCGTGAGGAAAGAACCAGAGAGCTCTATAAAGATGAAGAAACTGGTTTTTTGTCCTCGTTTAAAAGAAATATCCGTCTTCTGATTGTGACAGTACTTCTGTATGTCGCTTACCTCTACACTTCCCTAGTTTATAACATAGATCAGATATTCTGGATTTTGGTATTACTGTTAATTGGAGGAGCGTTATCTAAGATTATTTATGGTGAAAAGAAAACAGATCAAAAAGCTCCTGTGAGATTGCTGGTTTTCTATTTAATTGGATGTATCTTTATTTTTGTACGCTATCTTGTACTTGATTATCCCATTTTTCCGATATTAAAAGGAAGCGTAATTCTTGGTATACTGCTGGTACTTCTGGTTTTGGGGATAAGATGGTCACATCATAAACGAAATTCAGAAAATTAAATATCCTGCGAAATAAACAGATTTTTTAAATAGCAGGTTTTTTAATGTCAGGAGATACTCAAAATGGAAATATCTCTAATAAAAAAACAATTTTTGCATTTCATTACGGCTCTTTTTGCAGGCACATTATATGGATACTTGTCTCATGATTTAATGAACGGAATACGTACAGGAATTCTCATTGGAATTGGGTTTGTTATAGGGATGGAGCTGGTGGGAAAAGGCAAGAGAAAAGAAAATAGGAAGAAGTAAAATGGAACATTAAAACCAATAATAGATAAGATAAGACAAGATAAGTAGAAATAGAATCAAAATGAGTAAAATCAAATCAAGTCAAATCAAAATAAGTCAAATCAAAACAAATCAAAAAGAAAAACAAAATGAAAAGTGTTTTAAATCCCGCCTGCAGGCGGAACTTGAAAAATCACTCTGCTGGAGCTTCTCCTGCGGGTTCGAGGCCGAGAAGGGCTCTTATGGATTTGCTTCCGTATTCGACGACTTTTGCATTGATCTGGACGATGTCAGGAGCAATTTCCTTGCCGCGCATCATCTTTCTCCTGCGCTGTCCCGGAAGCTTGGGGGTATAGCCCACGCCCACAGCCAGCAGAATTCTCTGCCTTCTGGGGCCTGGAAGGTCGGGTTTCATAACAAAACCGCTACCGTCACAGCCGCCAGTGATCTTTACTTTGTATCCGGTCAGGCCGAAAACAGCACCATCAACAACGTCGCCTATTGACTTTCCGATTAATGCGTTTGCTTCAGGGTCTTTTACATTGACCTGATAAGCACGCGCTTCCTTTGGGTCAGAAACCACAACTTTGAAACTAGCCATATGAAATCCTCCAATATCAGATTTACTTTTAATAATTCCTTTGCCTTTCTATCCGAAACTTTACCCGGATTTCCTGAATTCTTACCTGAACCTTATGTGCATCCTGAATAGAGTTCTGCACTCATAAGCGTTATTTTGCCCAGAAAGGATTATCTTTTCTTTTCAGGGAAAGGAAAATATCAAGAGTTTCCTTTTCGTCGGTTGAAAGGGAATCATAGATCTCGTGCTCAAGAACTTTTGCATGCCTTTCAGGCACATTGATATAGAGCACGTCCTCTTCTTTGATCTGCCTGCCTACGGTTGCGCCGTCAATTGCCATTGCAACCTCCTTGCCTACCCCTGCAGACGGAATGTTTTCTCCTTCGGACTGCAGGCCCTTGATCTTGCCTACAACGTTTCCGTTTTCAAGCATAACATCGGCGTTTGTCCGCACGACTCCGCCAAGCACTCTTACGCCGACAACTGCGGGTTTGCTCTGGCGGAATACGCATCCCGGAAGAATTTTGAATTTTCCGGGGCGGATTATCGTTTCGAAAATCTTCTTTTCAGCCTTTTCCTGCTGCTCTTTTACATATTTCTGGTAATCTTCAATCAGGCGGTAGATTACGTCACTTGTGAATACCTTCACACTGCTTTCCTGCAGGAAATCTCTGGCATCAGGGTGAATTTTGACATTGAAACCTATAATCACGGAATAGAGCGGATCTTCAACCGTTGAAGCCTCAATAGCATCACGGTGTGAGATATCTCCCACTTCAGCTTTCCTTATAGGGACCTCGTCTTTCTGGAACTCATGGACAAGGGCTTCAAGGGAGCCGAGAGTATCGGCTTTGATCATGATTCCTACCGAGCCCGTATCAATCCTGACTTCATCGATCTCGGACTTTACCTGGGCTACAATCTCAT
>CAYSZA010000009.1:0-28676 GCA_964435275.1 uncultured Methanosarcinales archaeon
CAAACTGACCTGGAAAACAAAATTTAAATGAAAATTCAAAATTAACCCCCCTGTAACAACGGAAAACAGCAAAATCAAAAGCTGTCCCGTCTTCTTTTTTCATTTCTTCCTACTCTTCCTTGTATAGTTTAACCGTTGCGCCGGTTTATCACGCCGTTGCTAGGGGGTTTCGCTCAAGCCTTCTTTGAAAAGGTTTACAGAATCGTGCAGAGATTTGGATGAAACATTTTATCTGATTAGTATGCTTTAATTTTAAATTAGTAGCAACAAGTTATAAATATGTTAATTGCTTTATTACATATGGGACTAAAAACGGAAAATCCTCCCCTCTATAAGTATGTCAGTATGAGAGCCTCCTAAGCTCAAAACGCAAGCATTCTGAACTGAAAATATAGCAGAAACTTGACGTATTGTTTAATCTAAAAACACAGCCGGTAGTACAAGATCAATCGAAAGTGCAAGACCGATAAATTGATTTGAAAAACAGATTCAGTCAAAACGAAGAATACGTGAATACACTCCAGAAGTGTAGTATGAGCGAAAAAAATCGAAAATACGAGCCTGAATGCATATTCAGGTAAACGGAGTTGATACGTGAAGGCGATAACCGGATCAAAAGTAGATGACATGTGCGGAATATCTCAAAAGTAACTTGTGCAAAATTGTTTCAGGGAATTCATTGAATCCATAGTAACGAGGTTGGCTTCAAAGCCGATACCTAAATTTCAGATATCGGCTTTCAGCCTTATCCCCTTAAATTAACTTTTTTTAGATTTTTGATGTTTTTCCCAGTATCCTGTGAGTTTGCCCCCAAGGGCAAGCTTTCCCAGTTCTCGTCTTACCCTGTCACTTACCTTTGCCGGGACAGCTGACGCATAAGGGGTTCCTGGGAGGGGAGTCAGGTAGTGAGCCCTTACAGTGCCGCCTTTCTTGCAGATCCAGCGGACAAGGTCAAGGCTTTTTTCCTGATCTTCTTCAGTTTCGGTAGGAAGGCCGAAGATAAAATCAACTGCAGGGATTATTTCATGCTCCAGGCAGCACTCAACTGCTGAGATGCTATCTCCAACTGTATGCCCTCTTCGGATTTCTTTTAAAATTCGGTCACTACCTGACTGAGCCCCAAGGCTAAGAGTATCGTTTGCGCAGTATTTTCTCACAAGTTCAACCGACTCATCGGTCACGAATTCCGGGCGGACCTCAGAAGGGAAAGTCCCGAAGAAGATTTTCTTATCCGGCAGTTCATGAAGGGCAGAAAGCAGCTTATCCACCCTGTCAAACCTGGGGTGAATTCCATCACTGCCGTAACCAAAAGCATTCGACGCTATAAAGCGGAGATCGTTATAGTGCCCTGCATTTTTCACAATAGAGTCTATGCTCCTGTGCCTGACTTCTCTTCCAAAAAGCCTGGGAGTCTGACAGTACTTGCAGCCCCAGGGGCACCCCCTGCTGATTTCAATCGGAGCCCTGAGCTTTTCAGGATCGAAACAGGGGTAGGAATTAAGGTCTGCGTAGGGTCTTTTCGGAGTTATGACAAGACTTCCGGTCTCCTGATTCCTGTATGCAATGCCAGGTACTTTTCCCGGGTCTTTTCCTTTCTGGATTGCTTTTACTAGTTCCGGAAGGGTTTCCTCCCCTTCCCCGATCACGACATAATCGAAATGTTCAAGTGTTTCTTCTGGAGCTCCGGATGGGTGAGGCCCTCCTGCAATGAAAATAGAGCCCTTGCCTGCGTTTTTTACTTCCATGAAAACCTTTGCTGCCTGGCGGGTTGTAAAACTGTAGATCATAATCCCATCTACAGGTTTGTCTACAAAACCGGCTTCCGGCAGTAAAGGAGAAAGGACTGCAAAACTGTAAGAGTTTTTCTTGCTGTACCGGAAGTGTACATCCATGATTTTCCCTCCGTTTTTTAGAAATCCAGGGTTCTCCTCAGGGAATCGGCTTAAAAGGGATCAGAGTAAAGCAGAGAAAGCCCAGGATAAAGGTAATGATCCCTAGAAGGATACGTTTTTTGTCCAGTTCGACTTTGTCATGTAACGGAGAAGGATGCCCGGCTGCTGCAAAAACCCATAGGAGAAGAGCCCAGAAAATCCATATAACCCCGTCTTCCTTCAGCCAGTAAATCACATAAAGCCCTATTAGGAACAGTATACGCGGCATTAGAAAAGAGATCTTCTCCGCTTTCTTACCCAGCATGGCCCTGAGAATATGCCCACCGTCAAGCTGCCCTGCGGGAAGGAGATTGAGCAGGGTCACGAACATTCCTACCCAGCCTGCAAAAGCTACAGGATGCAGGTTCTCTCCTGTAGCCCCGACAAGGTTCTGAATAAACACGAAAAGAGGGGGCAGGCCGAGATCAAACATCATAGAATTAGGCAGGGTTTTTACTGAGGGTACTTCAAGGTTAAGTCCTATGAAAGTAACTGCGACTGACATGAGCAGACCTACCAGCGGCCCTGCAATTCCCACATCAAAAAGTGCTTTCCTGCTGGGCACAGGCCCTCTGTAGCGAATTACTGCTCCCATAGTACCGATAAAAGTGGGAAAAGGAATAAAGTACGGAAGCGATGCCCTCATGCCATGATACCTGGCCACTGCATAGTGAGCCATCTCATGGGAGCCGAGAACTGCCATTATCGAAAGCGTGAAAGATAAACCCCGGAAAAGCTGCAGAGGTTCTTCTTCGAGATCTACCCCGAACATCCAGGCCCCGCAAATCATGGTTGTAAAAAAAGTTGCTATGAAAAGGACCAGGTTCAGCCAGGTCTTTTCCTTTGCTTTTTTTTCAGGAAAAACCAGCAGTACGTATTCTCCAAGCTCGTACTTCAGCGTACATCCGAACCCAAACTGCTGTAGAGGCTCCCAGAGTTCCCCCGTGACACTTTCAGTATCGGTTCGGGGAGTTCCATAGAAGTAAAGAGCTTCCCCGGAGTTCTGGATCTCATATACGTCAAATACCCTGGTTATGAAAGGGTATAAACGCGAAACCGTTTCTTCTGCATTGAATTTTCCTTTGCCTTTCTTATGGTTTTCTCGGTTCATTTCGGAGTTCCTATCTCCCAGCTCAGGATTAATTCCATGTTCGTCCGTTTTTAGCTTCTAAAGCTTAATTTATCGTTTTTCCTTTGCTGATTATTTTTCAGTTTTACTAGTTTTCAGTTTTACTAGTTTTCAGTTTTACTAGTTTTCAGTTTTACTAGTTTTCAGTTTAATAAGCTCAATATATCCTCTGCTTCCGTTAACCAGAACAAGGTCTCCATTATTTAATACTTCGTAAGGGTTTCTCTCAAGCATATCAACAAGTGGGATTTCGGAAATAATGGCTCCAACTGCAACTATGGGTTCGGTTTCCAGATTTATTATCGCGATAGGGGCAGCTCCGTTTTTCTTCAGCTGGTACATAACATATGATCCAACTGTAGAACCTTTCCCGTGGGGAAAAACAAGAACCTTACCCTGAATTGATTTTCCTTCAAGGGAGTGATTCTCTTCAATTACAATCCCGGTTTTCGGGTCTACACTGCCAAGAAAGGAAATTGGATCTCTTGAGAGCAGTACTTCACCTTTTGCGCATCCTCTGGAAATTGTCCTGCCTTTAAGTTTAATGGGAATCACCTGCCCTCTTTACTTTTCCACTTACTGCTTTCTCAACACATGCCTCCATGCTTCCGTATATGGCTTCAGCTCCGCACATCCCGGGCACGTAAGCAAGAGCTTTTCCTGAGTTTACCATGACGCAGGAGTAGCTGTTGGTAGCGGGAGAAACCACCATGCAGGTATCGCAGACAACTTTAGCTCCACTTTTCTCAATGGTCCTTATATGCTCAGGGTAACGTTTTGCAAGCTCCCTTGAGGTAAAGATCCAGAACTCTTTCGAAACGGTTTTTCCTTTCAGGAGTTCAGCTGCTTTCTTAAGCTCCTCTGCCGAGCAATGAGGGCAGCCTATGGTTACTAATTCGGGTTCTCTGCAGGTTTCTTTCAGGCTCTCGTAAACCTCGGCAAGCTGCTTTCTCTCAATAGTAACTCTTTCCGCCGGCTCTTCAAAATCAAGCTTGCGAATTTCAGGCGTTACCCCTGCCACGTGATAAAGGGCAACTGCCCCTGAAGCTGCCATTGCAGCTCCGAGTGCTTTTAATTCATCTGCACCCGGAATATCCCTGAGATGAAAGACAGGCACCTTACTTCCAGCAAGTTTGCCAGCTACACAACCAAGTGCACCGTAATCCGACCCCTTCAGTGAATATTCTACAGCAATTGAGATTTCAGGCGCACGGTTTTCATCCAGATGGAACCCATAATTTGCGGTTTTCCCTAGAAGAGCCGCAGAAAGGGCTGAGGGCCCCCCTTCTCGATTTGTCCTTGCTCCAAGCACAGAATTTGCATAGGAGACCGCGGATGATTCGCTCCACGCCAGATGGTCGCCGTAACTGACATCAAAACCCTCCAGGGTATAAGGTGTACATGTGCATTCACAGCGAATCCCAAGTTTCTCATAAGCCTGGACAATTAACTTTTGTTTTTCCGCAAAATCGGGCGAGATCCTGAGTCTTTTCCAGTCTGCCAGATCCATTCCTGCAGGATTCAGAATCGCAGGAACTTTAACTCTACCCTGCAGATCCGAAATCCATTCAAGACCTGCGTCACCCATAGTTTTGTAGGAAACCCCTGCTATCTGGGCGCTTTTGATAGGGATAAGCCTGTCTGCACCGTAGATATTTCCAAGAGTCACCAGAATCTCGATAGCCTGCCTTAGAGTCTCCCCGGCTTCTCCATTCAGAATTTGCTCTTCTTCTTTTGTAAGGTACATGAAAATTCACTCAATCATTGCCAGATGTTTGAAAGGGCTTTTTGCTCGTACATGCTTTCCGTTAAAAAAGTTTCGGCAAGCTTCCTTTTATCCTTTGTTTATTCTGTATCTTACTCCGCTTTTACTCTGAATTTATTCCGCTTTTACCCTGAATTTATTCCGCTTTTACCAGTCCCTTTTAATTATTCTTCCGGAACTACTGCCCTTTCAAAGTTTTCCTTTTCTACAAGGACCTTTGTAGCATCAATTCCTACTTTTGTGGTTGTTCCGTCAGGAGCTCCACGGGGGTCCAGGGAACTACCTCGTACATTAGGGATAATAAGAATATCCATGTCTCCTTTTACCCTGGTAGCAATTGCAAACTCAACATCGTTAGGGTCAAAAATATTTATATCTTCGTCTACGACTACTACATGTTTAAGGCTTGTATGGGCTGCAAAGGCTGCCATAATGGCATTTTTCCCATCTCCTTCAGTTTGCTTTTCAATCTGAACAACGGCATGGAGATAACAGCATCCCCCTTCGGTCAACACCACGTTCCTGACGGTAGTAACCTCCCCGACAGCCCTGTAAATTCTTGGCTCGTAAGGTACACCCATCATCAGGAGATGCTCGGGGCCTGCTGGGAGAATCCCGTGATAGATCGGATCTTTTCTGTGGATAACCCGGGTGATATGGATAACAGGCTCTTTTCTCACCAGATCGTAGGTTCCCGTAATGTCCACAAAAGGTCCTTCGTCAACCTTCTCTGCAGGATCAATATAGCCTTCAAGCACAATCTCGGCATGAGGAACCTTTACCTCATTTGCGCATTCAAAAAGTTCAACCGGAGCTCCTCGAAGGGCAGATGCGTATTCGAATTCTTTTCCTACAGGAACCCTTGTTGAAGTCGCGTAGATAATTGTCGGATCGCAACCAAGCACGATTGCAACAGGTAGAGGCTCGCCTTTTTCAGCGGCTTTTTTATGCAGGAGATATGTATGCCTTGGAGGAACCAGGCGAGCTGCGAGTTTATCTTTTCCTGCAAGCATAAGGCGGTGGATGGAAGCGTTAATCGTGCCTCCATACTCGGAAACCACAATCCCTGCAGTTATATAGGGGGCTCCGTCTTTTTCAAAATGCGTAAGTATAGGAAGTTTTGTCAGGTCAACCTGGTCTTCGATGACCTCAAGGGTTGGAGACTCTGACACCAGCCGCACTTCCCCTTCAGGTGAAACTTCCGAAAGCCTCTTTATGATTTCTTCTTTAGGGACTCCAAGCATGGAAGCCAGTTCATCCCTTGACCCTAGAAGGTTCATAATGACCTTAGAACCTGAAATATCATGGAAGAGAACCGGGGCTTTTACGGTTTTTGCTATTCTCGAAGCTTCAAACCTCGGGGAAACGGGTAGCGATATTTCTACCAGTTTTCCATTTTCTTTTAACTGGTCGATAAAAGCTCTAAAACTCATGGGTATCTGGATATCAAAAAGCTGTCAGATAATAAAAAGATTATCCGGTCATAATTTATCATAGAATTATTTCTCAAGGAAAGACACATGCAGTTAAAAGTGCAGGGTTTTAACCAAAACATTTTTTCAGTAATTTTGGTTTCTTTTTATCGGCTGTCTTTAAAAAAAATCTCATGTGTATAGTTTTTCCAAAAATTAAGAAATTATTTGTTTAAAATAATAGATTTACTTCTTTTAAAAAAGCCTCTGGTTTATCTATCATTTTATTATATAAACTTATGCAGCTCCGAGAAAGTGAATTAAAAAGTTACGAAGTATCTTTTTCAGGAAAATAACTAGCAGCCAGCCTTTCCTATTTTTGATCTCTTTTTTCCTTTTTGTTTCTGCATATGTGATATTTTAAACCCATTAAATGAATAATATTATAAAATAGATAAATAATTATATACCTCGTAACTCTATTTATTAACGCGGATTATATATTTAACAGATGTAATGGTTTATATTTTTATTTTTATGAATCTGAGAATATGTAGTCCTAAAGAATTCTGAATTAAGTGATAATGCCTGAGAAATATTAAAAAACAATTTACTAGTCGAAGTTAACAGGAAGTTGAGAAACTAGGCAAGAGAGGATAGGTATCCTGAAAAGAGGTGTGAAAAATAGATGAAAGTAACGAAAAAAATTAGACTTACAACCCTAACAGTACTAATGTTAGTAGTTATTATATCGCTAGCAAACCCAGCAATGGCAGCCGCTTCACCAAAGGAATATACTCTAAATGATGACTTTGATGAAGGAGCGCTTGTTGGATTGGAGCACAACACTGTAGAAGATCAATTACAGCTCACTGAAGAGGCTACAACTTTTCCCTTTATGTGGATCGCTAACGCTGGGGAAGACACCATTTCCAAGTGGGATACAAATGCGAATAAAGAGTTAGCACGTTATAACACTTGGTTTGGCTCTCCTGCCAGCCACGATGCTTGGAGCGGTCCCTCCCCTTCACGAACATGTGTAGATGTCGAAGGTAATTGCTATGTTGCTAACCGACACTTTGATAATAGACCTGCAGATGTCATAAAGATTCTACTCGGTGATTATGTAGATCGCAATGGTAATGGTAAGTTAGATACTTCGACTGATTCCGACAATAATGGAGTCATCACGCCTGATGAAATGCTTCCTATGAATGATACAAATAATAATGGCAAAATTGACGACAATGAGATACAGGATGAACGTATCGCGTGGGCTGTTTCAGTGGGGCCAGATAATGGCTTAGGGCGTTCTTTGGCAATTGATACAGAAGGAAATGTCTGGTTGGGTCTTTACAACGAACAGGCTTATTATAAACTAAGCGGCGTTGATGGCAGTATTCTAGAAGGGCCGATTTCTGTTAGTCCTAATACTCCTTATGGAGCAGCAATAGACAAGCACGGAATTTTGTGGGGTTCGTCGCTTAATTATAATTTATTAAAATTAGATACTAAGACAAAAGAGACGAGAGTTTATGATCACTCCAGTTATGGTTCTGACTATGGAATTGCTCTTGGGTACGACGACAATAATAATACACATGTCTATCAAGCAGAAGATGCGTACGGTAACACCTTTATTGAATTCAATTCATCTTCCGAAACATTCAGCACTCCAGCAGTCCTCAAGTTTCCTTGCTTAGGAATTGCAACAGATTCAAAAGGAAATATCTTCGCCTCTAACTATTATACAGGTGAAGTTACAAAGTTTGCACCTGATGGGAGTGTAATTTGGTCCGCGGGAGCGCAGGTTAATTCTGAAGCGCGGGGCACTGTCGTAGACTCTAACGACGATGTATGGATTATCCATAGAGAAGCTAGTAAACTATCCAAGTTTAGTGGCTCAGATGGAGCACCCTTAGGCGTATTTAATACTGGATTATACCCATATACTTATAGCGATGCCACAGGCCTCTCATTGCGAAATTCAATTGGAGCATTCGGTACTTGGACTGTTGATTTTGATAGTGAAGAAGAAAGTATGCCCTGGGGCACTGTCTCCTGGAACGCCAGTGAGCCAGCTGGAACATCCGTGACAGTTGAAGTTAAAAGTTCAAACGATGGAAATACCTGGTCTTCTTGGGAAACTGCAGTAAATGGCGCCCCACTGGGCTCAACACCTGACGGAAGATACCTACAAATCAGGACAACATTGCAGATCACCAGCGGAGAGATTTCGCCAGTTCTCTATGACCTCAGTGTTGAAGCAGAGAAGCCAGCAAATTTGCAGCCAGAGGCTAATGCCGGTGATGACCAGACTGTTGAGCAGGAAAACTCTACAGGTGCATCCGTAACTCTTGATGGGTCCGCTTCTACCGATGATGGACCGCTAGAACAGTTAACATATACATGGACGTGGGATGGCGGATCAGCCGAAGGTGTAAGCCCTGTAGTAATCCTTCCTCCGGGAACAACGACAGTAACTCTTACAGTTTCGGATGGAGAGATGTCTGATACGGATACTGTAAATATCACTGTGCAGGATACGACCAAGCCGGAAATCACCATTTCAGGCAAACCAGTAGTGCTCTGGCCTCCGAACCATAAATACCAAACCGTTTCAATCTCCGATCTCGGGATTTCCGTAGTTGACGCCTGCGATCCTGATGTAAATATCAGTGATATAGTAATTACATCAGTTAGCAGTGATGAGCCTGAGGATGCTCCTGGCAAGGGGGATGGAGATACGGTTAAGGATATCGTTATCAAGAGTTCCCAGACAGTTGATCTAAGAGCGGAAAGACAGGGAGACGGAAACGGCAGAGTATATACAATTAACTTTGAGGTTGCAGATAAATACGGCAATATAGCAGAAGGAGCCTGTAAGATCCTGGTTCCTCATGACCAGGGAGAAGAAGACGCAGTTATCGATGACGGCGCAGATGCAGGATATATAGTGTCTTCTCAGTAAACTAGGCAATGCTATTCAAAAAGTGGTGTAAAAAAGTGGTTTTTTTATCAGAAAAGAGGGTTAATTCCCTCTTTACCTTTTTTAAAACGATTTACGTATCCTCTTCAAATTCAATGGAGAATTTTCCAACTCGAAAAATATGCAACAATTTTATCATACAGTTATAAAGTTGAATGCATCGCTTGAGGTTGTTTCTTAGACTTGGTTAAATTCTTAAATTTTCAGCAAATACATGAAATTTACTTTTACCCATACAATTTGAAGAGGATACCGATTTACCTTTAATGCAATGTTTTTGCTCTTCTTTCAATAATAGACTCAAACTTAACATTCATCAAGCATGAAAGCCCTGGGCCTTATAATCCGTTTCTTTTCATACTGGTCAAAGCAGTGAGCTATCCAGCCTGAGACCCTGCCGATTGCAAAAATGGATGTTGCAAGTTGAGGGGGAATATCCATATACTTGTAAATAACTCCCGAGTAAAAATCCACGTTCGGATAGATTGGCTTGCCTTTTTTCTCTACAAGCTCACGAACAACGGTATTTTCAATCACTTCGGCTGTCCTGTACCAGTGCATATCCCCTTTTGCTTCTGCGAGTTGCCTGGATAGCTGCTTGAATATCGTGCCCCTGGGATCATAAGTCTTGTATACTCTATGACCGAAACCCATGATCTTTTCTTTCTTTGCCATTTTTTCGAGAACGAATTTCTCAGCATTTTCCGGTGAGGCAATCTCTTCAATCATGGTCATGACTTCTGCCCTTGCTCCTCCGTGCAGGGGACCTTTAAGGGTGCAAAGTCCAGAGACAACAGCAGAATAGAGATCTGAAAGAGTAGAAGCGGTAACTCTTGATGAGAAAGTGGAAGCGTTTAGTTCGTGTTCGGCACTGAGGATGAAATCTTTTTCCATAACCTCAGCTTCCAGCTGACTTGGTTTGCTTCCTCTTATCATATACAGGAAGTTAGCTCCGTGGGAAAGGGTTGGATCGGGGGGTACAGGTTCTTTTCCATTTGCGATTCTATAATAAGCAGCAACTATTGTTGGGATCTTGGCTATTAACCGTATGGCTTTTCTCATATTTCCTTCGGGAGAGTTGTCGTCAATATCCGGATCGAACTGCGATATGAAGGAAACAATTGTACGTAGCGCTTCCATAGAGTCAATATTAAAATTGCACATGCGGATTACGTCAATCACCTCCCTGTTGACTTCACGCTCCCCATGCAGGCGGGCTGAATATTCGGCAAGTTCCCGATCTCCAGGGAGTTCTCCCAGGATCAGCAGATAGGAAACTGCATCATAGGGAAGTTCAACCAGCTGGTTAATGTCTACCTCCCTGTATTTCAGAATGCCTTCCAACCCGTCGATGAAACATATATTTTTACTCATTTTCTACCTCACAGTTATGCCTAGAGGATTTTCAAAAAACTTTGAAGTTTGGGGAATCCTCTGCTTATACGTGGAAGATTTAACGCGAAGGGCCTTATAAGACCCAAAAATAGGGTGACAATGCATTCCTATTATCGTCGAATAAGTATATTAAATTTGTTGAAATTGTATCTCAGGACCTTTATAATTATTTTTCCAATTTGAAGGAAGCTACAGCTTTAAACCTCTTAGTAATATTATATTGAGATAAGATCTGCTGTTTTCTGAATAATGTCTTCCTCAAGAAGCCTGCAGCAGTTAAAATAACCCTCTTCCCGATCAGGTAAATAAAGGTTCCAAAAAATTAGAAAGCTTTATGTAAAGCTTGCGAAACCTTTTCAAAAAGATTTTTCCATGTGAGTCCTATGTGAGTCTTATTATTAACCTATTATTTTTTCTTCACAGAGTCTCGCAGGAACTTATGCAAAATCCCACCGTTCAGATAGTACTCAATCTCCACAGCCGAATCCAGCCTCAAGATTACCTGGAACTGGATCTCTTCGCCATTTTCGTCCTTTGCCCTTACTGTAAGTTCTCCGTGAGGCTCCATGTACTCAATGCCCAGAATATCATAACTCTCCTTTCCTGTGAGACCCAGGGTATCGGCATTCTCACCTTCTTTAAATTGCAGTGGAAGAACACCCATGCCGACAAGGTTGCTTCTGTGGATACGCTCAAAAGACTCGGCAATAACGGCTTTTACTCCAAGCAGGAACGTGCCTTTGGC
Source organism: uncultured Methanosarcinales archaeon (assembly GCA_964435275.1). Taxonomy (GTDB): domain Archaea; phylum Halobacteriota; class Methanosarcinia; order Methanosarcinales; family Methanosarcinaceae; genus Methanosarcina. Next base: position 11,367 of record CAYSZA010000009.1, read on the forward strand.
TGCCCAATCCCTGGAACTTCCTGTCCCATACTCCCTTCCTGCAATAACTATCAGAGGAATATTGTTTTCCGCATAAAGCATAGCTGCATCATAAATCGGGATTCCTCCACAGGATTCCTCAGGGAAGTCCTCTTTCCTGGGATGATACGCAGTCCAGCCTCCTTCTCTGGCCACGAGCCTGTTCCTGAGCCGGATATTACCAAAGGTTCCACGCATCATTACCTCGTGATTACCCCTGCGAGACCCATAAGAATTGAAGTCTTCAGGGCTCACACCCCAGGAGATCAGATACCTGCCTGCAGGACTATCTGACGGAATATCTCCTGCAGGGGAGATATGATCCGTAGTAATGCTGTCCCCGAAAAGGGCCAGGACTCTTGCGTTCTTTATATCCTCAGGCGAAGGTGAAACAGGTGGGAAGTCGAGGAAATAGGGAGGTTCCTGAATATAGGTGGACATAGGATTCCAGTCATAGAGGGTACCGGTCGGAGCTTCAAGCTCTTTCCATAGCTTTGGGCCTTCCAGAGCTTCAGCATACTCTTTCTCGAACATCGAAGGACTGATACTGTTCTTTTCAGCATTCCTGATTTCCTCCTCTGCAGGCCAGATATCCCTGAGGTAAACAGGACGCCCGTTGGGATCATAAGCAAGGGGATCGGTTTCAAGGTTAATATTCACGGTACCTGCGATTGCATAGGCTACCACAAGAGGCGGAGACGCAAGGTAATTTGCCCTGACAAGCGGATTAATCCTCCCTTCGAAGTTCCGGTTTCCGCTGAGTACGGCTGCAACAGTAAGATCATTTTCCTCAATCTCCCTGGCAACCTCTTCAGGTAAAGGCCCGCTGTTCCCTATACAGGTCGTACAGCCATAACCGACCTGGTGGAAACCCAGGGCTTCGAGATATGGTAAAAGGCCTGCGGTTCTGAGATATTCCGTAGCTACCCTTGAGCCGGGAGAAAGGCTTGTTTTTACAAAAGGCTTGACGTGCAGCCCCTTTTCTACAGCTTTTTTTGCGAGCAGCCCGGCACCTATCAGAACTGAAGGGTTTGAGGTATTGGTGCAGGAAGTAATTGCTGCAATCACTACGGATCCATGTGTTACCCTGAAGGCCTTTTCCGAAGATTCCAGTATTTCCTCTTCCGCACCAGGGGCTTGAGGCTCCTCTACAGGTGTTCCTCCTTCCCCTATCCAGCGCTGGTAAGCAGGGTCTGTGGAAAGCTCAAGCCCTGACTCTCTCTTTCGAATAAAGGCCTGCTGCATAGTTTCACGGTAGTTTTCAGGTACCTCATTCAGAAAGAGCTGGTCCTGAGGGCGCTTCGGGCCTGCAAGACAGGGCTTTACCGTGCTCATATCAAGTTCCAGGGTGCTGCTGAAAACGGGGTCAGGCCTGTGAACTGAATAGAGAAGGTCCTGGGCTTCCAGATACTTTTTTACAAGGTCAACCTGCTCTTCGCTCCTGCCAGTTCTTCGCAGGTAATCGAGAGTTTCGGCATCAGGTGGGAAAATTCCAAGGGTTGCCCCATACTCAGGAGCCATATTTGAGATCGTTGCCCTATCCGGAAGACTCAGTGAGTTTAATCCGGGCCCGTAGAACTCCACGAATTTACCTACAACTCCCTTCTTTCTCAGGATTTTCGTAATTGTAAGGACAATATCTGTGGCAGTTACTCCCTCTGCCGGTTTTCCGTAGAGCTTGAAACCAACGACCTCAGGTACAGGCATATAGTAAGGCTGCCCAAGCATTACGGCTTCGGCTTCTATACCTCCTACTCCCCAGCCAAGTACTCCAATCCCGTTAATCATTGTAGTATGGGAGTCTGTCCCTACAAGAGTATCAGGAAATGCAGACAACTCACCGTTTTCTTCCTTTAGATGCACAAGCGGGGTCAGGTACTCAAGGTTCACCTGATGGATAATTCCCCTTCCAGGTGGCACGACTCTGAAATTGTCAAAAGCTTTCTGGGCCCAGCGAAGAACGGAATAGCGTTCAGCGTTGCGTTCAAACTCCTTTCTTTCGTTTTCTTCAAGGGCGTAAGCCGTGCCGTAGGAATCCACCTGCACCGAATGGTCAATAACGAGATCTACAGGGATAACAGGATTTATTTTCGCGGGATCGCCCCCAAGGCGTTGCATTGCCGAGCGAAGAGCTGCGAGGTCTACTACAGCCGGGACGCCTGTGAAGTCCTGCATAATTACCCTTGAAGGAATGAACGGGATATCCCTGTCACTCACATTTTCAGGACTCCAGCGAGCAAGAGCCTCCACATCTTCAACAGTTATTATGTGCCTCTCAGTATCTGCATGCCTGAGCAGGGATTCCAGCAGAATTCTGATGGAGTAAGGAAGCAGGGAAATTCCCTCAAAACCCTTTTCTTCCAGTTTGCCCAATCTGTAAATTTTAGCTTTTCCGGCAGCCGTTTCAATAGTATCTCTTACCCCAAATGGGTCCGGACCTTCTCTCATAAATTTCTTACCTCCAGCAAAAATATGAAATTGAAACTATGATATGATAGATTTTCTCTTAAACTATGATATGATAGATTTTCTCTTTATCGTGTGAATGCCCCATCTTATCCTCAGAGTATTTTATTCCTTCGGGTTTACTATCTCCTTTCTATATGCAGAAACTTAACCACACTGATAGGTTGCCTTCTGTTTTTCCTGAAGGCCCAAATCATGTCTCAACTAAATTATATATCAACCAGTATAATAACTGTTGACTTTTACTCTACCTAAATACACTGGCTTTTCAACTTGCATTTTTCATATTTACAGTAATGAAGGTAAAAGAAGAACGGAGAATTAAATACGAGTAAGAGAAAAAAGGGCTGATATGTCTCAAAACTTTAGACCATCTGAAACTCTTCGTTTTCAGGAATAAAAATCCGGACTTCTATCCTGTCCGGAGTACCTGAAATTAAAAGAATAAAGTAAGAAAAAAGACGGAAGCTGCTTACTCTTCGGCAGCTCCGATTGTTACGGTATAATCAAAGCTTTCGGTATTTTCGGGATAGATTGAAAGCTTCCATTTTCCCACAGCTCCTGGTGCTGTATAGGTTTTAACAAAAGTTGTAGTTCCTCCCTGGTAACTTCCTTGATTTTTGGCTTCCATATTGCTAGCTCCTATACTGCCAGCAGCTATTGAGGACATATACGGAAGAGGATACGACGGCTGCGGGTACGTATCATCAACTATGGTTATCGAGCCGCTATGTTTTGTGTTTACAAGGGTAGGGATAACCTTATTTCCTGAAGGATCTGTCAGGCTCACGTTAAAGGAAGGCGTGAGATTCAGGTTTCCTCCGGTGGTATACAGGCCAAACCCATATTGGTTGGCTCTAATCTCCAGGGTAATTGGGTCTTTTGTCTCGGCTTCAAATGTACTCTCATAAGGCTTTTCAGGTACCGGAAGGATACGGAAGCTCAGGGAAACCATTCCTTCATATTCGCGAATCCCGGGATCGTCAATATTCAGGTCAATATTTCCACTATAGCTGCCCTTTGCAGTAGCCGGAACTGCAAGTGTAAGTTTTACAATAGCTGTCTGTCCGGCTTTTATTTTATCAGGAGCTTCCAGGCGTATAGCATCGTCTCCAAAAGCCTGCTGCGGCATTCCTATAGAGTAAATCACACTTTCTGTAAGCTCAGGAGAAATTGCGATATCTTTACTGCCTGTATTCCTGAGTTTTATTTCATAAGTGTAACTCTTTCCGGTTTCGACAAGGTCATTTACATAAGGTGTAAGAATCTGGACTGATGGCCTGACCCATACCTGTATGTTCAACTGCATGGTTCCTGGGAAATTAGGATAAGAACCGGCTACGTCCCCTTCAGGCACTTTTTCCGTGAAAGCAATGAGTACGGCATAGTTTCCAAGGTCAGCATCCTTCGGGATGTCCACCTTTACCTGAAACTCCTGTTTTTCTCCTGGCTTTAGAGACTTCTCGGAGGGACTTATGCTGATCCAGCTTTCGTTTATGAAATTTTCCGTGTAAGGAGTGATTACAGGCTTCGGCTTCAGTTCAATTGTTTTGTTATCTTTGTTCTCAATAGTTACAGTAAAGTTTTTACTGTCTCCGGGTTTAAGTTCCAGATACTTATAAGCCGGGTCCACCCTGATTTTCTCAAACTCGGGGAAATAGTCCCCGGCAGAAATCGAAGATGATTCAATGACTGCCCCGACTTTTGGCTGTACTTTTTCTGCAGGCGCGGCAGTATTTTCTTCCCCTGCTCCCGCACAGGCAATCGAAACGACTGTTATAACAAGTAACCCACATATGATTCCTTTTAACGCCTTTGTATCCAGTATACGCATACTTTTCACCTCGCTCATTATTTATTAAGGCATGAAACTTATAAAATAATTCCCTAAACTACGAATCAATTTGCAGTTATTTTCAGGGAAAGAATGTCAAAAAAGCTGAATTTTTATTCTCCTTCTTTTTTGGCGTCTGGCTTCAAAAAAACGAGTTAACTGCTTCCTGAGCTCCGGTTTTTGCCCACCAGATATGGAAGCTCTGACTTACCTAAAAGAGGTGAACAGAAAAAGATATCAAATCTCAAAATTAAACTCCTGATAGGTAATTAAATTGATATGCAGATAATTAAATTGATATATGTAATAGTGAGTGGATACTAAAGTTACCCAGGCTACGAATTATTCCGGTATAAATAAGACTTTTTGTTTTAAGAAGGAAGGCATTTATTTTCAGGAAGGAGTGCATTTTCTTGCTTAAAGAGAGAGTATTCGACAGGCTTTCAGATGCAGGTCTCAGGATCAAGAAGAAACCCAAATCCAGAAGGACTTCATCACGTGAATCTCTTTTTGGATCCAGTCCTATAATTGATGCGGATTTCGTGGAAGTAGATGAGGCTTTCTTCCGCGATCCAGATTCCTCCTGTGGACCGGACTCAGGATCAATCGAACCCGAACTTCTGGAAAAACTCAGAGAATACCTTAGAACAAGGTCTCAGGAGGAGATTTCCGAGATATATGAAGAAGTTCGCAAAATTCTGGAGAGCAGGGTGTATGAGGACAATTTCCAGAAAGACTCAGGAGAGGAAACTCCCGTTAATCATAGGGCAAGAATAAAAAAGATATCAAAGGATGCTTTCAGGATTTTCCTGGAAACGGCCTCCTATGGAAGGAAATGCCTGGTAAGTGTCTCAAAAACGGCTTCCTCAAAAGCTTCATTCATAGCATCCGAAAGTAAAGAGTCAATAATGGATTCCTCTAAAAAGCTCAATGAAAAATGGAATAACCTGAGCCCCAGAGACCGCAAAATCATTTCCGAACTGATAGTTGCAATGATCGAAATCGGATTGCTTAAAGGGGCCAGCCGGAGTAAACAGGCAGCATTCGCTATTCTATCGAGTATATCCAGGCATCAGACTCCTGGAAGGAAAGACCTGGAGGACTTTGCAGAAGGTTTGCAGAAGCTTTTCAGGCGCAGGCGTTGAGGTACTGGGACAGTACACATCGTCAAAATGTCCGGAATCAAAAATTGTCGAGAATCAAAAAACGTAGGGATTTAAAACCTGTAAGGTTTGCTTATAGCTTTCACAAAACTTGCAGGGCTTTCCATAACATCCCAGTTTTCGGCATTCCTTATTAGATATGTGTGGTCAGAAACCTGCTCCAGTCCGCCAGCGTCGTAATTCCCTATTATCAGGGAAAATATCCGGGCTCTTCTTTCAGCTTTTATCTCATTCCATTCCCGAATAAGTGGTCTTTCTGAAAGTTCGGAAACACCATCGGTGAGGAAAAGAAGATCAGCTCCTTCAAAGGCTTTTTCATTTTTCATAGCTTTGAGACCCGCGCGAAGTGCGGTATTGAAGTCGGTGCCGCCGCCGAAAGTAAACTTCAGAAACTCCAGAAACTCCTCACCCATGCGCTTTTTATTTGTAAGCTCAATCTCAACGGTTTGCCACTTCGAGGAGAAGAGAACTACTTTAACATCTCTGTTCTCCTTCAGCATTCTTCTTGTAACTGCTAGAAGCACGGCTTTTGCAAGAATCTCAGGGCTTCCCCGCATCGATGCCGAGGTATCTACAAGGGCGATTACAGGCCCTTTTCTCTTCTTTCCTGCAGTATCCGAGTTCCAATTCTCTCCTTTTAACTGGTAGGTAAGGAGTTTTCCTTCCAGCATATCAGCATAAAATTTCCGCTTCAGGAGAGGATTTTTAAGCTTTACGGCTTCTGCCGGGAGCAGGGTCTGGATGTCGCCTGAAAAAGTAACCGAATGCACTTCACTTTTACTGTATGGCGAGAGACTAAGCTTTTTTGAGCCATACTCAAGTTCGATTCTTCCGACCTGTTCAAGAATCTCTTTAAGGTCCGAACTCTTTTTGAGAATTGCGGCGTATTTTTCGAGGTCTCCGAAATATTCCCTGTGAAGAGCTCTCAAGGAGTGATCCCAGGCTCTACCCGGAAAGAGCATTGAGAGGATTTCGAGCATATCGAGATGGTCTTCCAGCACAGGAATAAGTTCTTCAATTTTTGCAGCTACGCTTTCTTCTATAACGGATTCCAGTGCCTCCCCTGCTTTTTCTGAAGACATGAACTTCAGAGTCACTGAAGCAAGTTTTTCAGATTTCGCTGTTCTTCCGTCCTGTTGATCCGGGTTTCTCCCGATCTCATACTCAGGGTCTTGCAGAGGGCCTTCCTGTTTGAGGGGGTTTTCGTACTTGTCTTCTTCGATTGTCTGTTGACAGGATGCATCCGGATTTTCCTGCGGCTTGAAGTTCTTCTCGATATCCTTTACTCTGTTACTTTCCCACACCTTTTGAGTCTCATCAATCAGCTCCTTCAGGGCTTTAAGACTTTTTTCTAGATTTTTTGCAAACTTTTTTGAGTATTCGGACTCTATCTTTCCATAGTCGTCCAGAAGTGTAAAGAGCTCCTCAAGCAGGGTTTTGAGGACAAAAATCCCTGCCAGGTTGCTGGTTTCGGCAAGAGCTTTTATTTCCCCCCAGATCCTTAAGTCCCTCAAACTCAGAAAAATCGGACAAAAAGCCCCGAATTTACCCATAAATAACTTTTCATCCTTTATTTCGTACCCGTCTTTAGAAAAAAGCTCATAAACAAGAATTTCCGCAATTTCTTCCCTGACCTGCCTTGGTACTCTTCGCGGAGTCGCCAGGACCTCCCTTAGCTCAATGTTCAAGATTGTGGAAGGATTGAAGGCATGGCTGAACGATAAAGGTGAGCCTGATCCGGGAATGCTGTCAAAACTTTCCTTCCGCTTTTTTAATTCCTGCATACTTTTTCCTTTTCCGGCAATTCTCTTAAGCTTTGAGAGAACTTTATAAACTTAAAGATTCTACAATCTTCAAGAATTTTTATTTCAGCTTTCCCCGACTTTTCAAATTTTTATCCTCAGGCTACTTCTCCTGCTTTTTCAATGACCACATCAAATACCCTGGGTTTTTCCAGCAGGAACCGTATTTCACTCAGGTTGCTTGCTATCTCGTAAATATCTGTATTTTTGGAACGGTATTTCATCAGGATTTCCTGGCTGTCCTGCCCTGAGACCCACAGGTTTTCCCTCAGGGTATTCTCAAGCGCTTTTTCTTCTTCCTGTATCTGTCTCCTGAAATAGTTCACTCTCTCCTCAAGATTTTCGTACTCTTTTTCGTAGAGCTTTTTATCTCCGTAGTCGAGGCTGATCTTGAACTCAAATCCGTATTTCCTGCGGAACTGCTCTGCCAGGGATTCGAAGTTCAGGGAACTATTGAGATTGCTGTAATCAAGCCCGAAACTGTAGGTATGGGTTGGAAACTCAGTATGATGTTTTAGCAGGTCAAGGGCATTGTCAAATGTGAGGTTTCTCTGGGCTCTCATCCCTGAAAATCTTGAGCTTTTCATGCTGCCTGTAGTTTTTCTATCCTCTTCGTAGCACTTATTGCATGCTACAAGATCTGGAAGTTCCTGCTGCAGGCAGCTGTAGATGGAATTTTTCAGGTCTAAAACATCCAGCTTAAGTTTACCGGTATCCGTACCCCCTGAAACAACTCTATCCAGAATAAGTTTTCTGATCGCTTCCTTCTGTTCCGGGACTTCCCAGAGCACATGCTGTAACAGGACAACAGTCATCCGGTTTACGCTGGTGTGCCCGTTTACGACTGAGGCGACCCTGAGTATATTTACAATCTTTTTCCAGCGCCTGTCCGAGACAAAGATATTGGAATTTTTAAGTTCCCTTCTGAGTGCCTTTATAACTGCCCGAACCTCGGGGTCAACAGGCAGATCTCTTGCCCGCTTCTGGATTTCTTTTATATCCTCTATACTGAGTTTCGTTGAGGGTACGAAATCTTCCGTATTTTTGAATATCAGATCTTCAAGGTTCTCCTCGTGCTGGATATAATCCACTCTGTACCTGAACAGAAAACGGTCGTAAAGGGCTTCGAGGCTTTCATCTTCTTCAGGCAGTTCATTGGAAGCCCCGAAAACGGAAAAGAGAGGTACTTCAATAAGATCTTTGCCGTTATGATACTTTCTCTCATTCAATACAGTCAGCAGGCTGTTTAAAATGGAGCTATTTGCCTTGAAAATCTCGTCAAGCAGGGCTATATGTGCAGTTGGCAGATAACCCTCTATCCGTCTGCTGAATTCGTCCCTCTCAAGTGCCTTAAGGGAAAGCGGTCCAAATACTTCTTCAGGCGTGGAAAAACGGGTCAGGAGATAATGGAAAAAGTTCCCTCCCTCGATAGTTTCGCAAATTTTGTTTGCAAGCAGAGTCTTTGCAGTCCCTGGAGGGCCCAGTAAAAGGACATGTTCGCCTGAAAGGAGTGCAAGAAGAGACCCGTTGATTTCAGCATCCCGTTCTTTAAAGTAGTCTGAAAACTCCTGTTTGATATTGATGACTGTACTTTTTAAATCCAGCACTTTCATAAATTCCAAAACCCTTATAAATTTCTTTTTTTCAGCATCTCGCCTTTAGCGTGCGAGGAATTGCTACAATAGTGAATTGCAATAGCCGGTTAGAGCAATATAAAAAGTGGACTCCACAATTTTATGAGCCTTGCCTTAATTAATTTTTCTAAAAATTCCTATCCCTACCACCGATATGTCTGCGGATTATGTTTCTTCTCAGTGATATACCTTTCTGCTTTCAGTACTGAGGCTCAGATTTTACAGCTTTATGCGTCTGTCTGATATCCATCTTGCTTGAGGTTCCCGCTTATTCTGCCTTTTGCCACCCGAAGAAGTTATGCATAAGAAAGTCGATCAATATGAGAATGATTCAAATTCGCCTTGATTCAAATTCGCCTTGATTCAAATTCATCTTGACTCAAATTCATCTTGATTCAAATTCATCTTGATTCAAATTCATCTTGATTTAAATTCACCTGATGAGAAAGAAAGCATTTCAAGTGGCTAAAAAATAGAGATGACATTCTGAAATTGATCCATATTCTGAGATTAGCCAGTGTTCTGGAACTAACGAGTACCATGGAATCAGTACTCTAAAATCAGTATCATTAAATCAGTTAATATCCTGAGATCAATCGATATTACGGAAGGCCTTGCATGAATGATTTCGAGCGTGAAAAATACAGCCGGCAGATCCTTCTTTTTGGGGAAGAAGGGCAGGAAAAGTTGAAGAACGCAAAGGTACTGGTTGCCGGGGCAGGCGGGCTGGGGAGTCCGGTTTCCACTTACCTTGCAATAGCCGGAGTCGGAAAAATAATTCTTGCAGATTTCGATTCCGTAGATCCCAGCAATCTAAACAGGCAATTCCTTCATCATGAAAAAGATATCGGAAGGCCTAAGGTAGAGTCAGCAAAGGAAAAGCTGCTTTCCATGAATCCGGATATTGAGGTTGAAACCATTGCAGAAATGCTTACCGAATCAAATCTTGAAGCTCTGGTTCCTGAATGTGATGTTATAGTTGATGCACTTGACAATCTCGAAACCCGACATATGCTTAACAAGCTTGCCATAAAAAGAAGAATTCCTTTAATCCATGGAGCAGTTACCGGGTATGACGGCCAGGTAACAACGATAATGCCTGGAGAAACCCCCTGCTTTTACTGCATTTTCCCGCGAATCTCTAAAAAAGAAGTTTTTCCGGTTTTAGGGGCAACTCCGGGAATCATCGGTTCTATTCAGGCAAATGAAGCAATAAAATTCCTGACAGGACAGGGAAAGCTTCTGGAAGGTCGCCTTTTATTCTGGAACGGGCTGTCAGGAAATTTCAGTGAAATTTCACTCTCAAGGCTAAACAATTGTCCTGTTTGCGGGTATCTGAACAAAGAAAGCGAAAATAAATAAGAGATTTACTTTCTTAAGCCAGGGTAAAACTTTATTTCAATTCTCTGCTGCCAATTAGTCAATTTTTATATATCTTCAGTAATAATATCCTATAGGGTATCTTATTCGAGGGGATTTGATGAAAAGGAAAGCCAGGCCAGTTGAGAAAGAAGTCAATGCTTGGGACGGCAACTCAAGCTTATGGTCTTATGGATTCCAGGATCTAAATGCATCCGCACCTGCTTTATCTTCTGCTTTTATCCCTAATGTGCCCTATTTTGACTTCAGGATCTATCGGGAGTCAAGGGTAAAGTCATTGATCAGGGCACACAGTAAAGATATGTCCCGGCTACTTGAGGAAGTTCATTTTGATGGAAATTACTACAGGGTAAAGTGCATAAGTTCAGGAGGGTGGGAGTACTGCTTGGACCTGGCTATCAGGGTTCAGTTCTTTGGAAAAATGCTGGGAGTGACTCTTTATCCCAAACGCCTGTTCTCACAGAAAGAAAAAAGAATTGTCTACAGGTCCATGATCCTGGTTAACCCTTACCAGCTCTGGGACGAGGCTCTTGTAAGCAAGTTCTGGAACTTGCAGGAGAGGGTCGAATTCCTGATAGCCAGAATTCTTTTCCACGAGTGCATTCATGTTATGATCTCACTTGGAAATATCCTGCCTTCAGGCTTTGGAAACACGGATATTTATCTTGAATTCAGAAAAATGCTGGAAGTCTCGGTCTCCAGAAAGCTTTCTACCGAGCTCCATAACGTGCAGTTTCGCCTCTGGAATCTTGTGCTGTTTGGAGCATCAGGTTCCGAAGGTGAAAAAAAACTGCTTGAAAGGGTTCAGGAGATATACGAGTTCCTTATCAATGAGAAATACAGCAACCAGAAAACCGGAAATGCTTTCCATTTTCCTTCGAACAACAAAAAGATCGCCAGAAAATACGCATGGGTGGCAGCTGTTAAAGCAGGAGGATGCACGCAGGTTAGCAAAAGGGTCTGGCAGGTAGAAGTCCGCAGACTCAGTATAGCACTTAGGGAACTCTTTGATGGGATTGATAAGGAGTTAAGTAATATGGGATTTAAATTGGATTAAATATATTGGTTGTTAAGAAGTTGAGGAATTATAAAGTTCAAGAGTCATTGAATCGAATTGGTTTATTGACCTACTTCAGTCAGCTTCCTTAAAATTTTACCTAATTGAATTAATTCCCAATCAAGCTATCTTGATTTTTCCCGACATTAACTCTTTCCTGCCTTCATTCCAATATTTAAATTTTATTTTATTGGATACTTTCTCCCTTTTCGCTCTATTGTTTTACTGTTACTTAGACCCTTTTCATCCTGTATTTTTGTTATTACTTTTGCAGTTTACGATCTTATTTTTTGAAGTTGAACCTTCAATCTTACTGTTCCAGAACTTTCGCGATTTTAGTCATATCAGGGAGTTCATGCGCAGGATATACTTCGAAGAATATGACCTTTTGTTCTTCGTCTATAATTATGTTCGCCCTCTGAGATACCCCCTCTTTTTCTCTGAATATTCCATATGCTCTGGCAACCTCCCCATGCGGCCAGAAGTCCGAGAGGAGTTTGATGTGTGTGATACCCAGTTCTCTGGCCCAGGCTCTTTTTGATGGCACTGGATCCACACTTATACCAAAAGCCACTGTGTTCAGTCTGGTGAACATTTCGTGATTTTGTTCAAGTGATTTCATCTGTTCTGCGCACACGCTCGTCCAGGCAAGAGGATGGAACGATAGGAGCACTTTCTTGCCAGCGAAGTCATAGAGGTGAACCTCTTTTTCCTTCTGGTCCCTTAACCTGAAATCCTGAATCTTATCCCCGATTTGAATTTTGCTCATGATAATTTCCCCCTTTTAATAAAATCGTTTATATTTAATAAATTGTCTGTCCTTAAAGGAATTGTCAGTCTTTAAGAAATTATTTGTCTACTAAACTTTTAATATTTTTGGCAGTTTGGAATGCCAATGTGAACCATGAGAAAGTATAGAAGATTTGTCAGGAACTGAGAACCTGAGCCTGGAGAAAAGGCTAGGAACTAAAAAAGTATTGATAAAAAGGCAACTCTGGATTAATACTGATTCTCTGTGACTGTAAATCCTATACAAATTCAGTTCCAGAGTTTCTTTTTAATTCAAGTTTGCCTTCTAGCTGGTCTACAATGATAGCTATTAATTGAAAGTCAAGAGTATCGGAATATACTATCTTAATATTTTCTAAAACGCCCACTTCGTTGTCTAAAACCATCAAAATAAATTTTATTAAAACAGTAATCTACAAAGTTAAAATTAATTGCTTGTTAACGTCAGAAATAGATGCAGAGGCTAAGAAGTTTGACCTCTTTTGAAGCCTTTACGTATAAATTCCAATTTCCTCACTTTCGCAATCCTCAAAAGTGGACTTTAAACAAAAAAATTTTAGAAGCCCCGTGCGTGATTCGAACACGCGACCTAGTGATTACAAGTCACTCGCTCTACCGGGCTGAGCCAACGAGGCAAATTGGAAATACTGCGACTTATCTAAATACAATACTCACAGATAAACTTTATGGTAGATTTCCTTCTTCGGAAGCCAGCCGTCGTGTTTTAGCTGGTTTCTTTTTCTTTTTTGCCGGATTCCGGAGTTTATAGTACATAAACATTATGGGGTCCTTTTTACATTGATGCTGCAAACCGCCCTCGGTGGGTCAAAGTGCTCAAAATAGTTATACAACCAGCTATAAATCGAAATTGAAATTAACTGACTTGAGTTCTCAATAAAAACATTTTGAACAATTAATCCTTTTAGTTTATTTTATATTTCTACTTGTCTATCTGAAATAATCGAGAAATAAACTAAAATCCTATAGATACTACAATAGTTTTGGTTTGTTATTTGTAAAGTTATTTACTAAAAAACTTATTCCGTTATTCGATTAAATTTTCTCACCAACGGTGGTATATGTAAAAAAATTAATTATACTTATTTGATTACAACATGGACTGCTCCTCGTTTTTTGTGGGGGCAAAAATAAGGAGGACTTTCTCAATCTTGTTTTTATAAATTCTTGGGTAAAAGCAAGTTTAGAGCATTTCTACAAAGCCCTTTAAATTTTGTTTCTATTTGTCATCTTCTTGCATGAAATATTTCTCCATCGATAATTTTATAAATTACCTGCTTATATGGTTTTAATCTAATAATCCATCTTACTTCAATATTGATATGTTCATCTTAACATATCCCGAAATTCAGGTGTCAGATTTATGTTGTCCTGTCGGCTTTTGCCTCAGGCTTCGATTTAGAGACTTGAATCTATCGATCCAGCCCTGTAAAATTGGCTGATTTTTCCTGTAAAAAAATAACGTCAGTTATATTGCGTTCACTCTATTATGTTCATCTCTACATAACGTGATACATCGGATTCCCGTCCTCTCCTGAGATTATATTTCCAGGTTTCCGTATTCGTCTCCGTTATGTTGGATAGAACATAACGATGAAACCCATGGTGGTGCATGCATTGCATAAAAATTCAGATGAAGAAAAATACCAGATGGAGACAATTCTGAAGCAGGTAAAGGATACCGAGCTGCTTTCACAGATTGAAAAGGTCGTCCCTTTTCACGGTTTCCTTACTTCGGGGGTATTAATCGGCATCCAGATGCTTAACATTTCAAGGAGGGTGCTCGATGTCCAGAACGGAGAGCGCATATATGTGACCTGCGAAACGAAAAGCTGTATGCCTGATCCATTCCAGATCCTTGCAGGAGCCACTATCGGAAACAATGGGTTGAAAATCCGAAACCTGGGGAAAATGGCGGTCACGGTAAATAAACAGGCTCCTGAAGGAATATACAGCATAAAAGGTGTCCGAATAATCCTTGACCCCGAGAAGACAAAGGATTATCCCAAACTCCACGCCTGGTTCCTGAACACGGAAAAACTGCCTCACGCAGAGGTTGTGCCCATCCTCCTGGCTGCAGGCGAAAAGGTGTACTCCTGGAAACCTGTGGACCTGGAAGTTCCGGTTCGGAAGAAAAAGCGGATACAGTGCTGTAAAAAATGTGATGAGATGTTCATTCAACATGATAATGAACTGCTGTGTGGCGGATGCACAGAATAACGTTGAGAGGTAAGCAAAATGGAAGATAATATGCTATTGCCTGTCTTTGCCGAAAAAAAAGACAAGCAACTAATCTATTCCCCCGAAAAATGCATTGGTTGCGGGACCTGCGTACAGGCATGTCCCAAAGGTAACCTGACAGTGGGTGCTGTGGGAGCTATAACAAGAGGTCTCTTTAATGCTGATTTCCTTGAAATGAGGGAAAGTGAAGAATGCATTGTCTGTGGAATTTGTGCGAAAGTTTGTCCTACAGGTGCTCTTGAGTTAAAGCAGGAAGGAAAGACCCTTAGAGACAGGTCCTACATCTCTGGAGCTATGAAACCAACATCAGTAAACGGTAGTTGTGTTCACTGTGGACTTTGTGAATATATCTGCCCCAGAGGGTGTATTGAGGTCACCCAGGAGATTTCCCAGGATGGAAGCCTGAAATTGGTCGGAAAAACTTCTATTAACGCTAATTGTTGCGTTCACTGCGGCTGGTGTGCTGCAGTCTGTCCTGTTAATGCCATTTCCGTAGAAAAACCCTTTGAAGGACGCTGGACACGGGCTGAGGATGTTTGTCAGACCTGCCATACCTGTGTGGAAGTATGTCCTGCAAATGCTCTTTTCAATAAAAAAGCTAAATCAGGAGAAAGAGTTGAAAAAATAAGTCATCGCCCTGATGCCTGTATTTACTGTGGGGCGTGCGCAGTTGCCTGCCCTGTAGATGCTATTGATGCCAGAAAAACTGCAATTCTGCCGGATGTAGAGAAAAAGGGTGTTCTTGAGAAAAAACTCCTTGAAGCTCCTGTTCCAGAGGACCAGCTCCGTACCTGCCTGGAGACAGATGAAACTACGTGTCTGGGCTGTGGAAACTGTGTAATTGTCTGTCCTGTAAATGCTTTTAATGACCGTGAACTTGCTGCAGGCCACCTTAACAACATGGATGAAAAAGCTATCCTTGAGGTCAAGAATGGAAGAGTTTCGGTTGTAAATCAGGACCTATGCGGAGGAGATGGAGCCTGTGCTCTTATTTGCCCTGTTAATGCGATCTGGTTTGTGAAAAGAGAGGTGAAATAAATGGCAGGAACAATTGCAATAAAGAACGGATACGTCTTTGATCCCCTCAATGAAATAAATGGGGAAATTATGGATATCTTCATCAGGGACGGAAAAGTTGTAAAAGAGCTTTCTGCAGCTGAACTCAAAGACTCAAAGGTGATTGATGCCTCTGGTATGACAGTCATGCCAGGAGGAGTTGACTCTCACTCTCACGTTGCAGGTGCAAAGGTCAATGCCGGCAGAATGATGCGCCCTGAAGACCACTATAAAGCAAATCTCCAGAAGACCTCACTTACCCATTCAGGTTCAGGTTACTCTGTCCCGTCTGTCTACAAGCAGGGATATGATTATGCAGTAATGGGCTATACAACGGTCTTCGAAGCGGCAGTTCCTCCTCTTGAAGCTCGCCACACTCATGAAGAGATGCGGGCAACCCCGCTTCTTGATATGGGCGGATATCTGGTGCTTGGAAACAACTTCTTTTTGATGCGTTATCTCAGAGACGGGGACATCGAGAAAGCTACTGCTTATGTGGCCTGGATGATGAAGACACACAAGACCTATGGAATCAAATGCGTCAACCCTGCAGGAGTTGAAAACTGGGCGTGGGGTAAAAACATAAGCTCTCTTGATGAGGCAAATATCCATTTTGAAATTACCCCTAGAGAGGTTATTAAAGGGCTTACCGAAATCAATGAACGTCTCGGCATGCCTATGCCTGTTCACCTGCATGCTAACAATCTGGGTCACCCTGGTTGCTATACAATCACCAAAGATTCACTCAAGATCCCGGATGGGGTAAAGACCAGACAAAATATGGATGTGGAATGGGCTGAAACCAAGATGGATCCTGCAAGGGACCGTTCAGTATACCTCACTCATCTGATGTTCAACAGTTTTGCAGGTACCACATGGGGAGATTGCGAGTCCGGAGTAAAAGATATTGCAGACTACATAAACAACAAGGACCATGTTGTAATCGACAGTGGATGCACTCCCTTCGGAGAAGCCACGGTCATGACAGGAGACGGACCTGCTATTCACGATCTTTACACGCTTACAGGAAACAAATGGTCTAACACCGACGTTGAAATGGAATGCGGTTCAGGTGTTCTCCCTTTTACATATCTCAAATCCAACCCCGTACACAGTCTGCAGTGGGCAATGGGGCTTGAATGTCTCTTGCTTATCAACGATCCCTGGAAGACAATAATGACAACGGACAGCCCTAATGGTGGGCCTTTTACGAAATATCCTGAGGTTATGACCTGGCTCATGTCCGAGGCTTTCAGGAAGCAAACTTTCAGTGAGTGCCATAAATGGGCAAACGACAGGAGTGAGCTAGGAGGCGTAAACAGAGAACTTTCTCTCTATGACCTTGCAATCCTGACAAGGGCTAACCCTGCCAAGACTATTGGAATGGTGCATAGAAAAGGCTCTCTTGGAATAGGTGCGGACGGGGATGTTACAGTCTACAACATAAACCCACAGCAGTTTGATGCAAACAACTACGAGACCCTGCTCAGAACTTTCAGGAATGCAGAATACACAGTGAAGGATGGTGAAATAGTGGCTGTTAAAGGAGAGATTGTCTCCTTGCCTGAGAAGCGAACTTACTATTCCGCAGTACATGTAGAAAACGAGCGGGAAAAGGAAATGCTAGTTGACGTAAAGGATTGGTTCAGGTACTATACTGTGGGTTTTGCCAACTATCCGACACCAGAGAAGTATCTGGCAAATCCGACTCCCATACAGGTTAACGGTGAGAGGTGAGGTAATGACAGAGGGAGTTCTTATTAATAAAAGCAAGATCGAAAGCGCTGGAGAAATGGAAGAAGTAGTTCTTATTCCTAAAAAAGAGATTGACATTAAACTGGAAGCAGATGTT
>CAYSZA010000010.1:0-26812 GCA_964435275.1 uncultured Methanosarcinales archaeon
TCCAAAAAGTCAATAATGGAATGTTGTAGAAGTTACAATAGATCTGAGTGTTCGGTGTCCGTTATGGTTTGCATATTCCTAATGGAAAGTTAAGTGGGCCACATACGCTTTTCGTATAGGTTCTTAGTTTGTTGTATTCATCCCGCCCAAGTAAGGACCATGCCAGGTGTGCACCCAGACCTGACCACTATAAGCATTTACGCTCAACATACCTTCAATGTCATGTCTTCCGAAGTCAAAAGTATAATAACCGGGCATTTCTTTAGACTCCATTATCTGTGCTTCGGGCAAGTAGCCCCCCAGGAAATCCTTGGTCAAGTTTTCTGCTTGTGCCAGGTTGTACTCAGTCCCTTCGGTCCTTGTTCTTCCAGCACCAGAACGTGTGTTCCACATCATATTTGGTCCAGGTTCAGGATAGATTGATCCGGAATAGCGATCCACGATTATCTCAGCTATATCCTGGTCACTCTCTGTGTCTTTCACAACAGCATAATAATTACTGCTGAATACCATGAAGTCCTCGACCTCGACATTCGAGCCGTACTGTCTGGCGAAGCTCTCCATGTTTTTTATGGCCTCGTTCTGGGCTATGGGTCTGGATTCTGGATAGTACAGCGCCATCATATTGCCCATCATCATATTACCCATCATTCCAGATCCATAGCCATAGTTATACCCTGGATTGTTCATCATTCCGGGCCCATAGCTATAATTGCCATCTTGATTGTACATCATTCCCGGCCCCATGTGTCCTGACTGATAGCCACCTTGGTTATAGGATGAACCGTACATCATTGGCCTGAAGGTTAGAAAAGCAAGAAGTAGTATTGTTATCAGTACTAAAAGGCCAATTATGATATTTTTGCTGTCTGCCATAATTACCCCAAATTAATGATATAAAATCTCCAAAAATTGTCTACAAGGATTAGTGGTAGGTACTGAAGGAATTTGGTTTAACGTTGACTTTCCTCTCTGGAGCAGTTCAAGTTGCCTTTCATAGGAATAATCCAACTTTTCCCGTAGGTCTTCCATTCTGTTGAGCACTTTGTTAATTTTCGATTTAAATACTGTTTCCATTCTTGAAAATAATCCCATGAACTTTCCCCTTTTTCTTTTTAAAATTAATTAAGTATAAAATATATTGTCTTAAGTATTCATATTTTGTGGAAGCAAATATCCAGTCACGAGATGTTTTAAGATGTGTAAAGCTGAGGGCAAAGACAATGAATATCAGGGAATTTATGAAGACTAGCGACCAGAGACCGTATGCAGGGACATCACTCATTTGAACTTCTCCTAGATGTGCTCATGCTGGCGTATATCTTCATGTCTTACGATGATCTGAGCATTCTGATCTTTTTTCTCCGCTTCCCCGCGCTTGTGCTCTCCGTGATTATGCCCGCCATAGCACCCTCCGTGTCCTTCTTTACATTTGTCAAAAATCTGCCTTCAGAGGATTTCTATCTCACACCCCTCTTTTTTCTCTATAAATTTCTATTGCCCGCCTGACTCTTTCTTCCTCTATCACTCCTGTGGTCGAGGGCGTTTCAAAGAACCTTTTAGGGAGAGTAAGATTTTCGAATTTAAAACCGAATTTCTTCTTCAATTCATATTTCTTCTTGAAAATTTCCTTTCCCAGTGCTTTCAATTCTTCTTCGGTTCGAACTACTCCTATAGACTTAAGAGCCAGAAGAATGTTTTCGTATGTGTAGACGCTCCTGCCAAAAAGACAGGGAACCATACAGTTAAGGATGTTTCTGTGGTCTTCTTCCTCAATTATATTTTCGACAATTTTCTCATCCGAGATTGGGTGATTAAACGCTTTCTGATCTGCGGCGTATCCTGCATTGTCAAGATGGGAATGTCGGGAGCCTACAGCAAGCCCGACGATATTTCCGAGCCCTGTGTGGTAGCCCGGAATTTCCAGGCCTCCCAACTGGACTGCAAATTCTTCTCCTCCATACCTTTTAGAGGCATAGACTATGCCCTTGCCGAGAGCTGCGTAGAACTCGTTCGGAGCCTGGACTACAAGATCGATTGCCCTGAGATATGCAGCTTTATCTCCCCAGGAGAGTTCAAGTCCCAGGGTCTCTTCAGTAGTAATTTTCCCGCGCTGCTGCATTTCCGTTGCCCAGGCAAGGACAACTCCCATACTGATCGTATCAACCCCTGCCTTTTCGCAGGCGTCAATAAGTTCGAGTACGGCTTCAGGGTCGGCTATCCCGAGATTCGAGCCCAGGGCATAGATCAATTCGAAATCGTAAGAAATATTCAGGGCTTCGTACTCATGGGCTTTTGAGAAAGGGCGTTTCAGCATGGCCACGTGGACACATCCGATTGGGCAGCCTGCACAGGAAACCCGCCTGAGAAGATATTTTTCGGCAAAAAGCTCTCCTGATATTGTTTGAGCTCCTTCGAAGGAAGCTGCTTGGAGGTTTCGGGTAGGCAGGCCTTTAAGTTCGTTAAGCACCAGGATGTTTTCGCTTGTGCCAAGGTTATGGTACTTTTCAGTGAGACCGGTTTTCACAATTAGATCGTAGAGCATACTGCAGGTCTTCCGGTAGGCACTGTGTTCAGGACTTTTTAGCTCCCGATTTCCGGAAATTATAACAGCTTTTAGTTTTTTTGCCCCAAAAACTGCTCCAAGCCCAAGACGCCCAAAATGTCGGTAGGTATCGACATTAACACCTGCATAGGCAATCCCCCTTTCTCCTGCAGGCCCTATTCGGATAATACTTCGCCTGCCTGCTCCGGGTTCTATCTCACGGAGAATTTTCCCAACGTCGATTGCTGAAGAAAGGTGCCATATGGAAGATGCATCCCGGAAAGTAACTTTATCATCGTGAATTGCCACATACACAGGATAACGCGAGGCTCCCTTAATAACGATAGTTTCATACCCCGAATAACGCATGGACATGGCAAGATGCCCGCCTGCATAGGATTCTCCCAGTTCTCCGTTAAGAGGGGAGCGGAACAGTGCGACAGCTTTGGTACAGGTCGGGTATACACCCGAGAGAGGGCCTGTGCTGAGAATGACTGGCACTTCCGGGTCAAGTGGCCCTGTGCCTTCTTTATATTCTTCGAGCATGAGACTTGTGGCAATTCCCACGCCTCCCAGGTATTTCTCATAGAGATCTCGCCTTTCCTCAATGTGATAGCTTTGATTGGTCAGGTCGATATAGAGTACATTCTTAAGCCCCTCGACTGCGTATTCCTCGGTTGTCATTTTTCCTCCCCTTCTTCTTTTCCCTCGTAAAGATCCTTATGGGATGCAGTAGGACTGACCGGGCTTGTATCCGGAGCTGGGCCTGTATCAGTAATTTTTACTTCCCCGCTATCCTCTACCTCAATCATTTCCAGCACGTCGTGGGGACAGAACTTCGGGCAGACTCCACAATGCTTGCAGATTACGGCTTTTTTTTCCGCATCCAGGTGGATAGCTCCCATTAAGCAGGCTTCTATACAGTTTCCGCAGCCGTCGCAGATCTCTTTATTGAGATTGACCCCTCCTCCTTTCCGTTTTGTCAGTGCGCCAAGGGGGCAGGCCCTCATGCACGGAGGATCTATGCAGGCATGGCAGACAATTTGGACATAAGGAGTTTCAATCCCTCCGCGAGTCTGGATATCAATTCGGCTGTTTTTCAAAGATATGGTATCATACCAGGTCCTTGCGCAGGCCATCATACATGAATAACAGCCTATACAGCGGGCCGGATTTGCGACCTTTAATCTCTTTGCCATTATTTCCCCCTCGAATTCCTTCTTTAGGAAGTATGCATCTCCACTTTATATAATATGGTATTGATTGCAGCAGTAAATCATACCCGACGCCTGCGAAACAGGTTTCCTAAAAACGGCAGGGCTTTCCCGTATGATATATAAGACTGCATTCAAAGAAACCCTTACTTTAATGTAAATCGAAACGTTTTTATTCTCAACTCGCGTAATAGGAAATTGTATTCCGGTTTGTAGGGCAATCTAATAAATAGCTATCTAAGACATTTTCGCCTGGAAGGTTCGTATGCAACAGATTGAGACTATACAGCAAAACAAGATGATGCAGCAAAACAAAGTGATAATCGGTACCTTCAGTGTACTGTTTACTTTGTTGATGCTTATCGGCATGTTCTGGGTCTGATCCAGCTCTACTGCAAATTTGCAGAGATCGACAATTTAGCTTTCAGAAGGATGGAAAGCTTTCCCCCAGGATATATATAGCTTCCAGTGAAGCGCAGATGCAAAACAGTTGTGTTTCTGGAACCCGGTATTTTCTTTGCGGTTCCTAAAGTTATATTTAAGTTCTCCTGGATCTAAAAGAGTTAGATTCCTCTGGCTTTCTCCGGGCTTTTCCTGATTGTTTACAGGAAGGAGAATATTCGTTTTTATGCCCCGGAAAAAAGTTCTCTTCCTCCTTACGTTTGAATATCTTCTCAACTAACAGAGCTCAAAAGATTTGTTTAAGAGAAAATATAAGAAAAAGAATACAGGTTAGAATTGAAAATTTGCCAGCTTTTTCGCCTGATTATCTAAGTTGTGCTGATAATTTCTTTCACCTGCAGGTAGAAAAGTTTTTATCTCTGTGTAACATAAACAGGATAGTGTATTCCGGTTGTTGAAAGGATAACTCTCAGCTACCTGATACATCAGGGCATAATATGGAAAGTTCCTTATGCAGCAAAACAGGAATGATAGCTGGCACGTACGGCTTAATGTTCGTGCATGGTTTTGGCAGTCGGTTCATTGCTGGTATAGTGAAATCCCCAGGATCTTTCCTGCAATTTATGGCCGTATCCTGAAGCCGACAACAAAAAACGTAGTGGCCTGATGTATTCCGGCCTCTGTCCAGGTGTCTGAATACAATTTCCGTCTGTGGATCCATTCTTAGAAACCCTCCTGCCGGATAAACATATAAAAATGGAAGCCTTAAGAGCAAAATCGGCTACTATCCAGTGGATAGAGGAACTTGGCAGATTCTGTGCACTGGAGAAAGATTTCAATCATTCGTTTCCTTTCCTCCTTTTTTGTTATAATTTTCTAATTATAGCCTTTATCTTCGTAGCAATAATTTATTCTCAAGGCTTGCACAATCGCTACTGACGTATACTTACCTTATTTTTTTTGACGGCAAAATTACTTCTTATCCAAAATTAAATCATACCGTGAATGCGTCCCTTCAGTGAACTCGATAGCTATTGAGGGTGAAATAGCATGAGAAAATGTGAAAGCTGCGGTAAGGAAGTTGACAGTTTCGTAACAGTCAAAGGGAAAAACTCTGTGTCGAATGTGCCGTTAGCGCTCAAAAGGATATTGATACCGACAGCCTGAATTTCAGTGCCTGCACATAATTCTTCTATCCAACTGGGTTTATATGCCTTTTTTCCTCTTTTGAAGCATACCATTCTTCCTCTTTAAAATCTATCCTTTTTTCAAGACTGCTAAGGAATCCAATGCTAATAGCTTGAGCCTGCCAGAAATAATCCCTTGCATGGGATGCCTTTATGGTAACAAAGTTATCGACTGAGAAAACTTAAATTTGGAACGGAAAGTTCGGCGAAGAAGAAATTGAGTGAAAAATGAGAAATTGAGCCAGAAGCGGAATTAAATTAAAAACTCAAACTGATGAAAAAATTTAGTGTGGGAGATGGAATTCAAATCCCGAACGCCTGCGCAAAATGATCTTGAGCTGTTACCGCTGACCGCCTGGTTACTCTTGTTTGTTGTTAAAATATCTGTTTGATCCAAACATTATCTGTTTTTTCTAATTATACATTGAGACTTGATAATCTTCAATAACGTAAAAATATATTTCTAAAGTAGAAAAGTTTACTATCTTTAAAAGCGTACTGTCCTGTAACCTTATTAATTTTTTATGTAACAATCTAAACTGAGATTAAACATGAGAGAACTAAATAACAATAAAGGACATAAAATACATAATTTTTTTGAAGTTTTGAGAATCACATTGCTGGCACTTATTATACTTGTGAACATCGTAGGTGCGGAGCCGTCCTCAAATATTACATTTGTGACTACCGGTTCATCGTTTTCACCTGTTATTACAGTTACAGGTAATCCTACAATTCAGTGGATATTCGGTGACGGCTCAATATCTAACTCTAGCTCCCCTACTGTAAATTTTGGCTCAGCAGGGACAAGAGTAAACACTCTGGTGGTAACACCCTGGAGTGCAGTAACCAAAATCAATATAGGTTATGACGGTTCAGATGGCGGAGTAGCTCCCGGGCCTGGCACAATAGCAAATTTAGCACAACAGAATGTGATAGCTGTTAACGGTTTAGAAAACGTTGCACCATATCTCCAAATATGGGCTTCAAATTATAATCCAATAACTTCGCTGGATTTCAGTAATTTTATGGCGCTGAATACAATTGAGTGTTTCTCCTGTAGATCATTAGATACCGTAACGCTCCGCAACGTTCCATATCTGACCAGGCTTTGCGTCGAACAATCTAATATTTCTTATCTTGATCTATCCGAAGCTCCTTCTCTTGCAGATCTTCGTGGAGCATCTCAGAGAAGCTCAACGTATACTATAAATTGGGGTACTACAGGGGCTAATTTATGGCATATATGTGTCAGAGATAATCCGCAAATAATGAGCACATTCCCATTCAATCAATTTCCACTTTTGAGAGACTTTTATAATTGGAATGATAGTCAAAGCGGAACTCTGCATTTAACTTCCACAAGTTTAAAAAGCGTTCTATCAGCCAATAATCATTATAATGCTGCTATTTTTTCTGGTTGTTTCCCCGCAGGTAGAAATGGAGTTGTGGAAATCCAAAATAATAATCTCAGAAGTTTAGATATTTCCAATGATCCTGGCTTACTTTATTTAAATGCAAGTTTTAATTTGTTAAATCAAACAGCAGTAGACGGTGTACTCCAAACACTGGATTCTTATTATACTGATAGTGGGTTTTTAGATTTAACTGGAAATGCTGCAACGTCAATTACAGGGGTGGCATATGCAAATAACTTAACAACAAGAAATTGGGAGGTTAAAATTTCATCAAAAAATAACTCACCTGTTGCAAATTTTACGAGTAATGTTACTTTTGGAAGAGCTCCATTAGTAGTTCAGTTTAATGATACAAGCATAAACAATCCTACAACGTGGCTATGGGATTTTGGGGATGGAACTTATTCAAATGATGAATCCCCAAAGCACATTTATCCCTATCCGGGAAATTACACAGTAAATCTTGAGGTAAGGAACTCAAACGGTTTCGATTCTAAAGTTGTCGTAATGACTGTTTTGGAACAACCAGGTCTCCCTATAGCAAAATTCAGCAGCAATGTTGCTGAAGGTTATGTCCCACTAAACGTGCAGTTTAACGACTTATCGGAAAATGTAGTGGAGAGATACTGGAACTTCGGAGATGGAAACAATTCAACCAAGATGGATCCAATACATACATATTCAATAGCAGGAACCTATACTGTTGAACTGACAGTAAGCAATGAAAGCGGAACTGCATCAAAAACTGCCGTAATAAATGTACTTACTCCAGACAGTTCAAGCAGTGGCAGTAGTGGAGGAAGTAGTCATAGCAGTTCCACCGGTGGAGCAGGCGGTTCCCCTGAACCTGCAAAGAATGTCCAGGTAAAGGAACTTTCACAGGCTTTTATTACAAACGGAAAACCTGTAAAGTTCGATTTTACAAAGAACGCAACCTGTGTCGTGTATGTGAGCTTTGATTCAAAGAGAACCTTTGGTAAAACTGCAACCATCGCTGAAATGCTAAAGGAAAAATCTGCTCTGGTTTCCGGACTGCCCTCTGGCGAGGTTTACAAATCCTTCAATGTCTGGGTCGGAAACGGGGGAGTTGCAACATCAAAGAACATAGAAAATCCAGTCGTTTGTTTCAAGGTTGAAAAAGTCTGGATAAAGGACAAAAAGATTGATCCGGCTTCCATTACTTTAAACAGGTACGTCGACAAAAAATGGACGCATCTGCCCGTAGAACCGGCAGGGGAAGACGACAAATTCCTGTATTTCACAGCCGAAACTTCAGGGTTCTCTTCATTTGCAATAACAGGTACAATGAAAAACGTTTCTGAAGGAATTGCAACAAAAATTGAGCTTGATTACCCTGCAATTAATAAGAACAATACAACGAATAAAGAACAACAAACTGCACAAAAAGAAATCCCAAGCACACCAGGCTTTGGAATATATTGCGGAGTACTTGGTCTGCTTGCAGTGTTCCTGTATAAAAGAAAGTAAAAAAGGCAAAATACAGGTTCGGTGTGAAAATGAGGGGTCATTCCTCTCATCTTTTTTAGCTGCTTCTTGACTCCCGGCTCATTAATTATTAAATTATTTTAAAGTATGCCTAAAAAATATTAATCCGGGCGTGAATTATTTAGTACATGCTCAGTAACAATTCCTAATTCCTAAAAAGGTATTAATTCCTAAAAAGGTATTTTTGGAAATTGAAGATTTCAGACCGGTTTCTGGTGGGGTGAAGACGTTGATATGTGGGGTAGAATTGCCCTGAGATATCCTGTTGCATACAGCAGTCAGGTATGTGCCATTTAGTATCAAAACATGTCAATAGTGCTTCCCAGAGAAAAAAGTCTACAGCAGTTACTTTTCATCCTCTACTCACAAATATCTTCGTTTTACAATATAAGTTCAATTTTAACAAGATTTATGGCTTTACAAAGTCTAGTGTTATTTTTAAAGCGTTTCTAAGGAATTTATAGTGTTTGTTCTCTCGTTATCGTTTTTATTACCACCTACTTTATGATAAATTATAAAGCATAACTATATACTATTAACTATATCGTGTACTACGCATTAAGATGAAAAGGAGCGCAACAGAATAAGAGTGGGAACAGCAGGGGCAAAAATCGGATCCAATAAATAGTATGATCTGTATAGGATCTCCTGACTGAGAAAGAACCAATCATCGTTTCACAGGCTGGCATTGAAGCCGATTGGAAAAGATGTTACCTGCAAGAGGGGTTAAAGCTTAACTCCTTCTTAACCTTGTTTTCCGAACTATCTTATGTTGTGCTCTACTTTAGAACAGATAAGAGGTTAGCATATGGCAGAGAAGAAGCGAAGATAGGGACGAAACGGAGCGAATCCTAAACAGCTTTGTTCCGAATGTGGCGAATCTGAAAAGGAATTATACCAGGGAACTGGTGGACGGTAAACAGCGTTTGATGACTATGTCTGGACCTGTCACGCTTCTAACTGTGATTATATTGTGAAAGATTTCGTGGAGCTGGGAAATGATGAAGAGAATGAATCTGCTTAAAAAGCCCATAAAACCCTTCACTGTTATATTTTGGGCTGTGGTAGTTGTCGTTATGGCTGCTTTCGGGCTGCTATTGAAAAGGAAGAAGGCAGACCTGAAACAAAAGTAAACCCTTTTTTCTTTTATTTTGTCTCAGAGACCCGGCCCGGACCCTTGCAGGACTTGCTGGATATCCGGGTAAGATCGATGTCTCGTTACCTTGCCTATTTACGATAATATTTTTGGAAAAGCAGTTTGAGGAATGGGATTCGAACCAATGAATACCTTCGCAAACGGATCTTAAGTCTGATGCCTTTGACTTGTCTGATGCCTTTGACCTGCTTTCTTGCCGCAACTCCAAGTAGTAGTGTGATAGCATCAGCGAAAGTAGGGACCTAAAAGAAAATGAGAAAATATAATTGGTTTAATGCGGGAGAAGGGATTCGAACCCCTGAACGCCTGCGCGATACGATCTTGAGTCGCACACCGTTGACCGCTTGGTTACTCCCGCCTGTTGTCAAATTGTCTGCGTGGTCTAAATATTACCTGGTCTTCCTATTACCTGGTCTTCCTGATTAAATCTTGAGTCGTTCACCGTTGACCGCTTGATTACTCCTCTTTTTCCGGAATCCAATAAGGTAACGATAGAACTAACATATAAAGCTAATCCTGTAAGCAGGTTATCCTCTAAATGAACTGTCCTGAGGTTAAGTTAACTCTGGAGTCACCTTTCTGTAAAATTTAAATCTGGAGATATCGGGATATCATTCGGCATTTTAATTTTTTCTCGAGTTCAGGCTTTTCGACCTTAGACTTAGTCGGCTTCTTATTTGCAGGCTCCAGAATCTCCGGTTTCAAAATTTTTCGGCTCCAGATTTTTTCTGGCTTCAAACTTTTTGCTTCAAATTTTAAGTCTGCCTGATTTTCAGGTGTCTTCTCCTGAGCTGTTTACGTGAACCCAGTCAAGATACTCCCGTTCTCCTTCAATTCCCCAGAATTCTATTGCAGGCATCTCATATGTGTGTAATGACTTTACTAATCTTGTAATTTCCTCAAAACGTGAAGAATCGGTTTTTGCAAACATAGCGATCTCATTGTCTTCCTCGATCTTTTCCTTCCAGCGGTAAACAGAGGATACTGGAAACATATTCACGCAGGCTGCAAGCCTCCTTGAAACCAGTTCTCTTGCGATCTGTGCTGCATTCTCCATATTTCCGGCAGTAATATAGACAATTCCAAGCATGGGCAGACACCTCACGGAAACCTGATATTGTGAACAATATTAGTGTAAAGCACATTATTTCTATGTGACTAGTATCTATCGCCTCTGGCCATAGAGAATACCAGCCCTTGTCAGTACCTACCATCTATGACCAAGGACGACTCTCATGGAGGCTGAACACTTCCACAGCCGTTTTTTATAATTTACATATACGTTCTTATATAATTATGATGTATTACTATGTACCTTTTTTCGAATAGGAGCCTTTTTGAAAAAGGAATGGCAATATATACCGATTTAAAATGGTGAGTAAAATAGTAAGGCAGACTATAACATTTTTATATCATATGGAGTACTAAAGCTCAACATGATGAATTAACTGGTGTCTATAGCAGACGCAGAGTTATTAAACAATTTAATAATTTACACACATTCCCTCTCTACAGTTATAGAGTTACAGCCTAATTCATGATTGGTTTAGCTTAAGAGTTCTGGAGAATTTCCTTGAGTGGCACAAGCATTGTACTGGGTATTTTTTTATTGTACTGGTTCCTTGTCTCCTTTCTTGATAGAAAAGGCATTCTGGAGAAGTATAACATAAGCACATTCGGGCCACTTCCCGTCCTTATGATCAGGACAACGAAGGGACTTAAACTGCTGGATGTCCTTGCCCGCCCGAAGCTTTACTGGAGGAGCTTTGCAAATCTTGGAATCCTGCTGATGTTTACAGGCATGATTGCGATGTTCCTGGTTATAGCCCTCTCGGACCTTGCACTGTATACCTCTTTCCTCAACGGAAACGTACCGGAACCCGGAAAATATAATGCTCCGAGAAATATCCTGCTTATCCCGGGAGTAAACGAATTCATTCCCTTTACCTGGGGAGTTATTGCTCTCATAGTCACACTTGTTGTGCACGAATTTTCGCATGCAATTCTCTGCAGGGTTGAAGGTATCAGAGTCAAATCAATGGGCATCCTGTATGCTCTGGTCCCTGTAGGAGGTTTTGCGGAACCTGATGATGAGCAACTTTTCGGGCCGAAGGAAGAAAAAGCGGAAAGAGAACCTCCTCTGACAGCTACAATTGAGGAAATCGAAGAATGGGAAAAGGAAGAGAAAACAAAGCGGGAAACTGAGGGGTCGAGGCCTGAGGTGTCGGAGTCCAGGCCTTTAATAACCGCCACAAGGACTCAGAGGGCAAGGATTCTTGCAGCAGGCGTTATGGCCAATTTCAGCGTGGCTTTTCTTGCTTTCCTGCTCTTCTTCGGGCCTGTGCTGGGAGCAATTGCTCCCTTAAGTGATGCAATGGTATTGAACGTAAGTGAAAATTCTCCGGCTTACCATGCAGGTCTTGAAGAAGGTATGATAATAACCCAGATTAATGAGAAGAATGTCACAACAGCCGTGGATCTGCTAGCCTATCTCGAAGCAACCAGACCAGGAGATAATGTCCGTATCTATGCTGAAAAAAACAATACTGTCTCCGTACATGATTTACAGGTTGCCTCAGTTCCTGAAGATTATGCTGGCGGCGTACTTGTAGGAGGGGTTGTCAAGGGAAGCCCCGCAGAAGCTGCAGGGATTGAAACCGGAATGACAATGGTCAGGATCGACAATAAGAAAATGCAGAGCATTGCAAGTTTCGTAAACTATATGGAAACAACTAAGGCAAACCAGACCGTAGAGATAGAACTGCTTCCTCCTGAAAACTATACCGGTAATGTCACTGAAAACGGTACTGTCGTTTTCAATGTGCAGCTGTCTTCAAATTCTCCGGAGAATGATCGCGGTTTCCTTGGAGTTATCTATGGGAATAACGGAGTTGTGGAATTCCCCATGCTTGGAATCTCTGTATGGATGCCTCAGGCAAAAGTGTATCTTGAGGCCCTGAAGCAAATCCCGTCCCTGCTAACTGTGCCTGCAGGCTGGATTATTCTTTTCGGACTTCCTATTTACGGGTTTGCAGGTGAGGGATTTCGGGGCTTTTCAGGTACTATCATGCAGTTCTATCAGCCTGTGGGCTGGGCAGAACCTCTGGGAATAGGGATTTTCTGGATTGCCAATACCCTTCTTTGGGTTGGCTGGTTGAACTTTTATGTCGGACTGTTCAACTGCTTACCTGCCGTACCCCTGGACGGAGGACACGTATTTAAGGATTATACCTACTCCTTTGTATACCGACTCACAAGGAGTGACTCGGTCTCGGAGAAGGTTTCGAATTCCATTACAGCGAGCTTTTCAATGTTGATCCTGTTTTCCTTTATATTTATGATATTCGGGCCTTTTGTAGGACAATGGATTTGATTGATATCGAAATTCCTCTTTCCTTTTATCTTTAGTCCAGCTACTTATTTCTTCTCCATGTTTAATTCGCAGTAAATTATTCCGTATAAAGGTGTTTGTAGAAACTGGAGATCTATCAGTAATAGCTATAAGCCGCTTCGCCTTAATCATATCAGGAAAGTTCAGGCAGGACTTCAAAGATGTTTACCTCAGGAAGAAAAAAAGTCAGCTTCGTAACAAGGTTTCTAAAGAAACTTCATAGGAATCCCAACATTGCATATAAAATAGCAGCTATGCTCCTGTTTGTTGTGTACGTCCTGACTTTCGAGTATCTCATGGTCCTTGAGAACCAGCCCGAAAATGCAAACCTTATTACCGCTATCTACTGGGCCACAACAACCATTGCGACGGTAGGATATGGCGATGTGGTTTTCACCTCCCTGGCAGGAAGACTTTTTACTATAATCGTTCAGATTCTGGGTATAATTTTGATTTCAGGCTTTCTTGTAACCTACGTTGTTACTCCCTGGATGGACAGGGTAATAAAGTTCCGGCTGCCAAGAAAGGTCTCTTCCGGTATGAAAGATCATATAATCATCTGCGGGTACAATCAACTGGTTGAGACCCTTATAGACGGATTGACCGAGCAGGACATGTTCTTTGTAGTGGTAGAAGACGAAGAGGAACTCATCAGAGAACTTGTCTATAAAAACATTTCCTGCATTTTCGGATCTCCGAGTGATAAGCAAACCCTTGTGAATGCCGGCATAGAGAAAGCCAAACTACTTATTGCAAACAAATCGGATGAAAGAAACGCAAACATCGTTTTGACTGCCAGGGAATATCAGCACGTCAACATTATTGCTATTGTTGAGGATCGATCCAACTCAAAATATCTCAAATATGCAGGGGCCGATACGGTTGTCTCCCCCAAATCAATGTTCGGACAGTATATCGGAAAAAAGGCAATGGACAGACTTGTAAGCCGGGTTACGGGAGCGACTGAAGTTTTTGAAGGTATCCATATTGTTGAGTTTCCTGTTTACCTGAGAAGTCCTCTTATAGGCAAGACACTGAAGGAAATTTCCAGCCAGCAGATTACAGGCGCAAAGATTGTAGGAACCTGGAAGAGCGGAACGCTATCCTTTGATCCCAAGGAAGAAGATATTGTCAGGGAGAACTCAGTTTTGCTGGCTGTGGGAACCCGTGAGGAGCTCTCAAAGCTGAAAAAGTTGACACATTAATAGTATAAACTGAAGGACATACTAATCCACGGTTCAACACTGGAGAAATTAGTAAACATATCCAATAATTTGATATACTCAATAAAATTTATCTATATGAACAGATGGAAAAAACCAGAACTCAGGAATGAAAACCTGAATTGAATCTGGAGTGCAATTTACAGGACTTGGGGTCAAAAATGGAGCCAAAAGGACATCTGGTTGTACTGGGATATGGAGATGTCGGAAAAAGCATAGTAGACATACTCTCAGGAGGCCCTTTTCGTTTTGTAGTTGTGGACTCCAATGAAAAAGTTTTTGAAAATGTCGATTTCGAGCATCTGGTCGGAAATGGAGCGGACGAAGATGTATTGCTCGCAGCTGGAGTAAAGAACGCTTCTTTTGAATTTGTGGCTCTTAATGACGATACGAATGTTATTTTTGCAACTCTTATTTCCAGGAGTCTGAACCCTCAGCTTACCATTGTGGCAAGGGCAAATTCCGTAAAATCCATTGACAAGATATACAAAGCAGGAGCCGACTACGTGGGTTCCCTTTCCATAGTCGCTGGACAGATGCTTGCCAAAATGACTGCAAACTGCATGGGAAAAAGCTGTAGAATCGATGAGGATATAATGCTTTACGAGGGCATAGAAATCGAGAAATACCGCGTTGACAGAGGCTCTCTCCTTGACGGCAGGTCAATAGAAGAACTTGATCTTGAGGGACAGATCGGGTGTACTGTAATTGGTATTGAACGCGGAAAGCTCGTCATAACTACTATTAAAAAGCAGACAATAATAAGAGCAGGAGATACCATTGCAGTGGTGGGAAGCAGCAAGCAAATTTCGGAGTTCAAGGAAAGGTATGCTAATTAAAAGGCTGCAATCTTAAAACCTATCTGGCTCTTTGTTCAAAATTTAATTAATTTCTATTGTAAATTTATTCAACTTCAATTTTAAAATTTACTTAACTCAACTTTTTAGAACTTATTTAAATCTTTAGGGAAGAGTATATCACTTAAGACATATAATAAATAAGAAACTTAGCTGCGTTTAAGATGTGATAATATGGAGAGTTTGTCCACAGGGATCGAAGGGCTGGATACGTTGATGGACGGAGGCTACCCTAAAGGAAAGAGTATTCTGGTTACGGGTCCTCCGGGCTCCGGGAAAACCATTCTAGGGCTTCATTTTCTGCACAGGAGCTGCAAGGAAGGCAGGAAATGCATACTGATCCTTACAAGGGAGCTTACGGAAGATATTCTCAGCCAATCCCGAAGCCTCAACCTTGACCTCAAGCCTTTTACGGAGAGTGGACAGCTCAGTATCAGGAACATCTTTGAGGATAAAATGAATAAAATCAAAAGTGCTAATAAATTCGGGAAAGGACTCTGTGCTGTGGACACGGATATAATCGAGTATCTCAGTTCCATATCTTCGGAAGTAGATGTCGTAGTTATCGATAATATAGGGGTAATGGCTATAAATCACGACGTAAGAGAGTTTGCCGATGAATTCAGCTCGGTCAGCATTGTACTTCTAAAAAGTGGATGTACAAGTCTTTTTGTCATGGACGAGGACTCTTACGAGCTGACGCACAGGCTCACCGGCTATATGGTTTTCGGGTTAATCCGGCTTACCTCACAAGAGAATTTCAGTTCTGGAAGGACAAAAAAATATCTCTATATTGAAAAAATGAGAGATAAGGCTGTTCCGATTAAGTATTCTCTATTTGATATTACACCTGAAGGAGTGAGAATAATTGCAGGTATGAAATGAGTATTATGAATGTAAATTGAACTGTTTTGAGTGTAAGTTAAACTATTTGAGCATAAATCAGATCATTACAGGCATACGTGCCCTATTAAAGCCTGGGTGGTCTATTAAACGTGCGAAATATACTTTATCAACATAAAGCTACCTGAATTTGGGGTCTGGTCATTTCCTAAGCTTATAATTGTAGAAAAGACAGATTTCAGGTATCTATATAAAATCGGGTTTCACATTGCCCTTATAAGGAACTCACAGCAGTCATTCCGGTTACCAATGGTTTTCAGGGCCTCAACACTGAATTTCGAGTCAACTTTCAAAGTTATATTTGAGAAAATTTTCCTGGTCAAAGTGCACAGAATAGGATTTTTACGGGCTTCTTCTCCTTTCCAGGGGCACTTTGTCCCCCTTACGACCCAGGAATTTTCTTTTTCACCCATTTCAGAGGAAAAGCTTCCGCCCAGCTGGTTCATGATTTCGGCACAGATCTCGCCTGCATAAGCGAAGTCCAGCTCCCTGTTCTCAAGGTGGTACATTTCAAGCAGCGTTTTTTCGACCATACCTGTCATCTGGTTAATTATTACCTTCTTATCCTCATTGGAGATAACCTGGAGCAGAGTGGGAATGATTGCAGTAAGAATATTCTGTACCCGATTTTTTATCTCAAGACTGTCGCGGTCAGCCACCAGCCGGTCATGCATCCACTTTACCCTGAGCAAAGATTTTACTCTGGTCTTGAGTTCAAGCCTGTTTATGGGTTTTGTAAGGAAATCATCAGCTCCGGCTTCGATTCCTTTTATACGGTCTTCAAGTTCGGACAGAGCAGTAAGCATCAAAACCGGAATGAACTGAGTTTGGGGATCGTTTTTGACAAGCTTGCAAACGTCATAGCCGCTTATTTCAGGCATCATAACGTCCAGAAGGATCATATCGAATTTCTCTTCTTTTAATTTCTGGATAGCTTCCTTTCCGCTAATGGAAGTGAAAACCTCATAGGGCTCCACTAAAAGGTAAGCTTCTATAAGCTCTACGTTCTCAGGCATATCATCGACAACAAGGATTTTCGGTTTGCCCTCCTTACTCTGCAAGATTTCCGCTCCCTGATTCACGAACTTTTATCCCTTCCGACGTGATTTCAAAAACAGACATTTCAGGAGAAATCGGAGTGCTGCGCATTTTGGGTATGCTCAGGTAACGTTCCATTTTTCCGAGATAAGAATTTTCTCTTACCAGCAGGTGAATAGACCCATAAACCGAATACTCGGCAAGCTGGTGTGTTATATTGTGTGCGGACTCGTCCATAATTAAAAGGGCAGTACAACCTTTTTTTCGTACCAGATAATTCAGCGCGTCAAACTGGTCTCTAAGCCTTTTTATAGAGACTCTGAGAGTAAAGGCACCTATATTGTCTATGACAAGGCATTCTGTTCCTTCGCGTATTAATTCTATAAGACTCGGAATCTCAATATCCGGACTTTCAGGCTTGAACCCATATCGGGTTTGCCCTATAATTTCCGAGCGATTCTCAAAAATGTTTTCTATAATAAGCTGTCCGCTCCTGTAGTATGGCGTAAGGTCGCGTCCCAGCAGGCTTGCCTGGTAGAGAATATCTTCAGGCGTTTCCTCAGTTGCAATTATCATGCATTTCCTGCCCTCAAGACAGTTTTTATAAGTAAAATGGATTCCGAAAATTGTTTTTCCACTCCCTGCTATGCCTGTTATAAGGGTTACTTTATTTGCAGGATAACCCCCACTAAGCTTCCTGTCCAGCTCCTCTATGCCTGTTGAAACTCTCTCCATTTTTGTTTACCCTCGCTCTTTCTGTATTCTATCTTTATAACTCCCCAAACTATGAAGTTATAAGACCACTAGTTAAAATTATTAGAACAGTCTTCAACTGACCATGATATCTCGAAGCTGTCTATATACGAAAAATCTTCCCTAATAATCTCACTTTTATGGATAAAGCCGTGCTAACCTTATGGTTCAGCCTTGATCTTGCCTGTCTTGCCAATTCGGAAAAGCTTTTGCCCATTGCATTTTCGTTAGCATCAACTACTTTTTATGAAAGCATATCTATCCAATTTTTCTTATTCACTACCGACTGTTATTCTGTCTCACTTACTATATATTTTTATTCACTCCCACTTCTCTTTATTTAATTGAACATTCTGTACTGAACTTTTCAGAAGAACTTTTCTGCAACTCGAATATTTAAGTTCCAATCCAGGTACTTAAGCTCCGGGACTTTACTCTCTGCTTTCCTCTCCTCTTTTCGGCCTCAGTTAATCATTTTCCACTTTTTACTTTTTAATTAATCTTAAGATCATCTGCTTCTACTATTCTTTTTATATTCATCTTCTTGGGGCCTTATTTCTCTCCCTGCCTCTATTTCCTGCAGTCTTAGTTTTGAGAGAAAAGTTTAATATGGATAGCTTCTATCAATAGTGCTGCACCGCGGGCTCGTGGGGTAGCCAGGATATCCTAATGGGCTTCGAAGTAAGATTATTACGAAGATACCCATTGACTCGTGTTCGAATCGCGGCGGGCCCGCTAACTTATTTTTACCTGTCTTCCCTTAACCAGTGAAAGCAGTGCATCCTTTTCCAGACTATCTCTTTCAGGGTAACTTCTTGAAGTAGAAATGTACTGGATAGTTTGTACTTGATAATTTCCTGAAAGATAGAAGGCCGCATGATTAAAAAGGAGTTCTTGTAGAGCTCTTGTATGTAAATCTGATGACTCTTAGCAGTTAATAGTAAATTTCTAATATTAGAATCAAACTTGACTTTTAAACCTGTTTTTAAGCCTGATTTAAACCTTATATTAGATTCTGCGATAAATATTAAAATTATATTAGAGTCAAGTTAATATATTGAGAGAATATATTTCTTTATGGAAAAAGGGGAAACCAGGCAATAAAATAATTCGCTTGTAAGAAGAAACTTATGAACTAATATAATAACTTCTTTATGAATATGTTTCCTGATGCTCGATGCAGTTATAGGTTTTCTTTAGTATTTCTTAGTCAATGTGGGTTTTGTAGTATGGGCAGATGGGAGTTTTCACCATATTCTTAATTCTTACAAGCCAGACCTCAGGAAATGAAACTCCAAAACCGGATCTGATGCAAGTATGGGGAAGCAGGTAAGGCAACATGGAAGATCAAAATAATCCATTGAACCTCGGTAAGGTCATCTCGGTGCGTGGCAGCATCGTAGATGTATTGTTCGAGAGGCACTTGCCATCTGTATATACATTGCTGCGTGCAGGAAAGGAGAGTCAGATTGCCATTGAGGTTTTGACCCAGCTTGATGCGCATCGGGTTCGCGGAATTGCTCTGACCCCCACCGAGGGTCTTGCTCGAGGAATGTCAGTGGAAGACACAGGTGGGCCTTTGAAAGCGCCTGTTGGTAGGGAAATCCTTTCACGAATGTTCGATGTGTTTGGAAATACCATAGACCGCAGGAAGCCTCCGTCTGATGTCCAGTGGCGCTCAATCCATCAAGCTCCGCCGCCGCTGATACGTCGGTCAACTACATCTGAAATCTTTGAGACTGGTATCAAAGCTATAGATGTACTGGTACCGCTTGAGCGCGGAGGTAAAGCGGGTCTATTCGGGGGTGCGGGCGTTGGCAAAACGGTGTTGCTAACCGAGATGATTCATAATGTAGTCAAGCAACACCAGGGAGTGAGCATATTTTGCGGAATAGGCGAGCGTTGTCGAGAAGGGGAAGAACTTTATCGTGATATGAAAGATGCGGGTGTGCTTCCGAATACGGTTATGGTGTTCGGCCAGATGAACGAGCCACCCGGTGCCCGTTTTCGTGTAGGTCATACGGCGCTGACAATGGCAGAGTACTTTAGGGATGATGAACGCCGAGATGTGCTACTGCTTATAGATAATATTTTCAGGTTTATTCAGGCTGGTTCCGAGGTATCCGGCTTGATGGGGCAGATGCCTTCACGCCTGGGATACCAGCCGACATTGGGCACTGAATTATCCGAGCTGGAAGAGCGCATATCTACTACCGATGCCGGAGCCATAATGTCGATTCAAGCGGTGTATGTGCCTGCTGATGACTTCACTGACCCTTCTGCTGTGCACACATTCTCACATCTCTCGGCATCAATTGTTCTCTCTCGCAAAAGGGCAAGTGAAGGGCTTTATCCGGCCATCGACCCTTTGCAGTCAAACTCCAAAATGGCCACACCTGGCATTATTGGCGAAAGGCATTATCGCCTTGCCCAGGAAATCCGGCAGACGCTCGCACAATACTCAGAACTCAAGGATATTATCTCAATGCTTGGCCTGGAACAGTTATCGCCGGAGGACCGCAATGTAGTTGCTCGCGCCCGCCGCCTGGAGCGTTTCCTGACGCAGCCTTTTTTCACCACAGAGCAGTTCACAGGCATTAAAGGCAAACTCGTCAGTCTTTCAGATGCGCTCGACGGCTGTGAGCGTATCTTGCGTGATGAATTCAAAGACTACCCTGAAGGCGACCTCTACATGATCGGAACAATTGACGAAGCAATAGCCAAAAAATCAAGCAGGGAAAAATCATGAATTCAGCACTCATGAATCTTACAATTCTTCTGCCTTTCCAGGTCTTTGCCGAAAAGAAAGGCGTATCACGTATCGTCGCAGAGAGCCGTGAGGGTTCATTTGGACTTCTGCCACACCGACTCGATTGCGTTGCGGCTTTGGAGCCTGGGATTCTCACCTATGAAACCGAAACTGAGGGCGAGGTTTACGTGGCGGTCGATGAAGGCGTACTCATCAAGACTGGTCAGGATGTACTTGTCTCGGTACGTGATGCCATTTTCGGAACAGACTTAAGCCAATTGCATGAGGCGGTAGAGAAAGAGTTTTTGACCTTAGACGAGACCGAGCAAAAAATTCGCTCAGTAATGGCAAAATTGGAAACAGGGCTTATACGTCGCTTAGCGGAGTTTCAGCATGGCTGACAGACCAACAGAGAAGCCTTTGAAGGACGAGTCACCTCTGGCCCGTCAGGTAGAGACAAAAGCTGAACGCAAACTCAGGGCACAACGTCATGTGGACAGGACTGTCTGGCTTGGTTTAGGCATGATGGGGCTTATAGGCTGGTCGGTAGCAGTTCCAACGCTAATTGGTGCTGCACTTGGGCTCTGGTTAGATGAGCGCTATCCAGCAAGCTTTTCCTGGACACTTACTATGCTGATTATCGGCCTGTTTATAGGCTGCTTGAATGCATGGCATTGGGTGGCTAAGGAGCGTAGGGAAATGCAGGAGGAACAGGAGGATTACAATGAATGAAATATTGAATCTTGCCCTGTCTCTGGTAGCTGGTTTTCTGCTTGGAGCCGTTTTCTTCGGCGGGCTCTGGTGGACGGTTCAGAAGGGACTTTCATCCAGAAGACCTGCGTTCTGGTTCCTCGGCAGCCTGTTGATACGGACCAGCACTGCCATAGCTGGACTCTACTTTGTCTCGGACGGCCATTGGGAGAGGTTGCTAATATGCCTGTTTGGATTTTTTGTTATGCGTCAGGTAGTAGTTAGACTCACCAGACTGCCGGAGGAAGATCCGAATCAACTGACAAAGGAGGCCAGTAATGCGACTTAGTCCTGATGAGCTGATTTTCTGGCAGTACGACTTTATCAAACTCGATGCCACAATTGTATACACCTGGGGACTGATGCTGGTTATGGTAATTGGTTCAAAAACCATTACAAGCAAACTCTCTACGGGTCTGGAACGTTCTCGCTGGCAGAATATTTTGGAGATTATTGTCACAGGCATCCTGAAACAAATTGAAGATGTTGGCCTGGATCAGCCGAAGAAATATTTAGGTTTTTTGGGCACGCTCTTTCTGTTCATTGGTATGGCTAACCTTTGCATTATTATTCCAGGCTATGAACCACCAACCGGATCTCTCTCAACTACGGCTGCGCTCGCATTATGTGTGTTTGTAGCTGTGCCACTTTTTGGCATAGAAGAACAGGGAATTGGTAACTACCTTAAGACGTACACAGAGCCGACGATCATCATGCTGCCGTTTAATATTATAAGTGAAATCTCCCGCACGCTGGCTCTGGCAATACGTCTGTTCGGTAACATCATGAGCGGCTCGATGATCGTTGCCATTCTGCTAACTATTACTCCGTTCATATTTCCAATTATCATGACTGCTCTTGGTCTGCTCGTTGGTATGGTGCAGGCCTACATCTTCAGCGTTCTGGCTACAGTTTACATCGCAGCTGCTACACGTGAGCACAAGCACAGGCCTAAACAGGAGCAAAAGAAGGCTGAACAGGAGTAGATGAATTGAAGCAACAATAATAACAGAAGGAAACACTATGGCTTTGGATACTTACACGACTACAATTGCGGTGGCATCAATTGCTACCTCTGGCATCACGATAGGTATTGGAGTTATCGGGCCCGCAATTGGAGAAGGGCGTTCGGTCGCAACAGCATTGAGTTCAATGGCACAGCAACCCGATGCTTCCGCAACAATAACCAGAACTTTGTTTGTGGGACTGGCTATGATTGAGTCTCTGGCAATCTATTGTTTTGTGGTCTCTATGATTCTCATCTTCGCCAATCCATTCTGGAACCGTGCACTTACCTGAAATAGAGAGGAAAGTAGGCTATGCTGATCGATTGGTTCACCGTCATTGCGCAGGTAATCAACTTCCTCATACTGGTGTGGTTGTTGAAACGTTTTCTTTACAAACCGATACTCAATGCAGTCGACGCCCGCGAGAAGAAGGTCGCAGACGAACTTAAAAATGCTGATGCAAAAGAAGCAGAGGCACAAAAAGAGAAAGATGAGTTCAAGCATAAGAATGAGGAGTTCGACCAGCAGCGCAATGCTCTTTTGAACAGGGCAAAGGAAGAAGCGAAAGCTGAACGTCAGCGGCTTTTCGAAGAGGTACGAAAGGAAGCCTCCGATTTGAGAGCAAAACAACAGGAGGCATTAAGGAACGAAGAAAAGAACTTAAGTCAGGAAATCGGTCGCCAAACCCAGCAGGAAGTTTTTAACATAGCGCGAAAAGTACTGACCGATCTGGCTGGAACCAGTCTGGAAGAACGCGCAGTTGACGTGTTTGCTCAAAGGCTGCTCAATCTGCAGGATAATGAAAAGAAGCAGTTGGCCTCAGCGCTCAGTACATCATCAAGTCAGGTGCTCATTCGTACTGCATTTGATCTTCCACAAGCACAGCGTGATTCGATTAAAAAGACAATTAAAGAAACACTTGGTATAGAAACTCAACCCAGGTTCGAAACCGCTCCAGATCTTGTCAGTGGTATTGAACTAACCACAAATGGACAAAAAGTAGCGTGGAGCATTGCAGATTATCTTACATCGATGCAAAAAAGTATCGATGATCTGCTGAAAGAGCAGTCCGGGAGTAAAGCCAAAGACGAGCCTCGAACCAAAAACAACGAACCCAGGTTGGAAAACGAACCAGAAACTGAACAAGAGCCTGAGGCTGAGACTAATAAACCCGAACCGAAAACTGAATCAGAAGTTGAAACTAAACCTGAAACTGATTATAACAAGCCCAGATCGAGAAAAGAGCCAGAGGCTGAACAAGAACCAGATGTAGGACAAGAATCTGCTGAACAGCAATCTGAAACTAAGTCCGAATCCGTGGCCAAGCAGGAGAATTAATCCCAAACCAGAGCCAACATAAAGAGCCAATAAACATGGAACCTAAAAGTCTTAAGGATATCTTCGATAAAGTTTTCACCGAAATGAACCAGGCCAGGGAATCAGTAGCCCCAAAGCTCACTCCG
Source organism: uncultured Methanosarcinales archaeon (assembly GCA_964435275.1). Lineage (GTDB taxonomy): Archaea > Halobacteriota > Methanosarcinia > Methanosarcinales > Methanosarcinaceae > Methanosarcina. The sequence continues at coordinate 23,563 of CAYSZA010000010.1, forward strand.
AGGGAGGTGGGCAGTATTTTGACAGTTTCAACAGGGATTGCAAATGTATCTGGCCTTCCTACTGCAGGTTTCGATGAACTTATAAAGTTTCCAGGGGATTTGTTTGGGGTCGCGTTTAATGTTGATGAAAAAGAAATAGGTACTGTTTTGCTGGGTGAATACTCACATCTGCACGCTGGAGATCAGGTTGAACGCACTCAACGGGTTATGGACGTTGCTGTAGGCGAAGAATTAATTGGACGAGTCATTGATCCACTAGGTCGCCCACTTGATGACAAAGGACCAATAGTTTCCAGTAAGCGCTTGCCTATCGAACGGCCGAGTCCGGCAATTATGGATCGATCTCCTGTTACAGTGCCTCTCCAGACCGGTATCAAAGTTATTGATGCGTTAATCCCAATAGGACGCGGCCAGAGAGAATTGATTTTAGGGGACCGCCAGACTGGAAAAACTGCAATTGCAATCGATACTATTCTCAACCAGCGCAATTTTAATGTCCTGTGTGTTTATTGTGCCATTGGTCAGCGCGCATCCGCAGTTGCCAGAGCAGTGGCAAACTTACGGGAAAGGGGTGCAATGGATTACACGATTGTTGTTGTAACTGAAGGCAATGACCCATCCGGGCTAATCTATATTGCTCCTTACGCTGCGACCAGCATTGCAGAGTATTTTATGGAAGCAGGTCGAGACGTGCTGATCGTTTACGATGATCTGACCAATCATGCACGTGCATATCGAGAACTTTCCCTTTTACTTCGTCGTCCTCCAGGGCGAGAAGCATATCCTGGTGACATCTTTTATATTCACTCACGACTGCTGGAACGGTCTACGCACCTGCTCAAAGAACTTGGTGGCGGTTCACTCACTGCCCTTCCCATCATCGAAACTGAAGCACAGAATATTTCCGCCTATATTCCAACTAATCTGATTTCAATTACGGACGGGCAGATTTACCTCTCACCTTCGCTTTTTGAGCTGGGTGTGCTGCCTGCAATTGATGTCGGCAAATCCGTCTCTCGTGTAGGCGGTAAAGCACAGCTTGCTGCCTATAGAGCAGTGGCTGGAGACCTCAAGCTTGCCTATTCACAATTTGAAGAACTCGAAGCGTTTACAAGATTCGGCGCAAGGCTAGATGAAAATACACGAAAAGTTATTGAGCATGGGAGGCGGATCCGTGCCCTTCTAAAGCAGCCTCAAAATTCTCCTGTACCCGTTCCAGATCAGATTGTTATCCTTGTTGCATTGAACGCAAGACTCTTCGACAATGTGCCACTTGACAAAATGGGAGAAGCTGAAAGCTCCCTACGCAAGGCAGTTCCAGATATTCCTGCAGATGTGCGCGATCGGTTCAAAGGCGATAAAAAATTGAGCGACAAAGATCGCGAAACTATCCTTGATATAGCTCGTAAAGCACTGGAACCTTACCAGCCAAAACCTGAATCAGAATCCAAGCCGGAAGCTAAAATTGAGGAAAAGTCTGAGTCTAAGACCCAAACTGAGAAAAAACCTGAGTCAGAGACTCAAACTAAGGCTAAACCCGAAACAGAAGCTAAAACAGAGAAAAAACCTGAGTTAGGAACCCGAACTGAGGAAAAATTAATTAAGTCCGAAGCCGAGACTAAAAGCAAGTCCGAGCCGGAGGCTGAGGATAAATCATGACCGAAACCACTCAGAGTCTGCGCACAAAGATCGATAGAGCAGAAGATCTTCAGTCTGTTGTCCGCACGATGAAAGCCCTAGCAGCCTCGAACATAGGGCAATATGAAAAATCAGTGAGTGCGTTATCTGACTATTATCATACAGTGGAACTGGGTTTGGGCTTATGTTTCCGGAAAATTTCACTCATGCCAGCTCCGCAAGAAGGAAAAGGGCAAAAGAGTGCACGCCTTATCGGGGCTGTCGTTTTCGGTTCAGACCAGGGGCTTGTGGGTCAATTTAATGATGTAATTACCGATTATGCAGTCAGGGAACTGAAAGCTTTGCCAGGTAAAGCTCAGGTCTGGGCTGTCGGAGAGCGTGTTTATTCACGCCTTGTAGATGCTGGCTTGCAGCCAATCGGACTTTATAGTGTGCCAAATTCTGTTAAGGCCATTACTCCACTTATAGCGCAAATTCTTGTGGAAAATGAGAAACTACGCAGCCAGGATGAGGACGCCGAACTCCATCTCTATTACAACCGCCACAAAACCAGAGTTACCTACGAGCCAGTTAGCCAACGAATGCTGCCATTTGATGAAACCTGGCGAGATGACCTGACCAAACTTTCCTGGCCAACCAAAAACATGCTGCCTGAGGTAATGGGCGATATCACAGAGACCTTGCGTGCACTCATCAGTGAATACCTTTTCGTTTCGCTTTTTAGGGCATGCGCTGAATCCCTTGCAAGTGAAAACTCGAGTCGGCTAGCAGCAATGCAGCGTGCCGACAAAAACATTGATGAGCTGCTTGATAATCTCAGTGGAGAATACTACCGTGTGCGCCAGAGTGGTATTGATGAGGAGCTGTTTGAAGTTGTCTCAGGTTTTGAAGCTCTGTCCAGGTCCCGTAGCTCTCACCGGTGAAAAAACAACATGGTTCGGCACTGATCCAGACAAAATGATGAATCCGAAAAATGAATTTTATTCGGGCTGAGGTGGGAAGAAACTTATGGATTAAGGGAAGATCATTATGAAATTCAGGGAAAAAATTATTGCGTAAAAGAGTTCTTAGACCTTAAAATAGATCTGAAATATCCTCAGTTTTCCTGAGAGATTTTGAAGTCTGCTAGAAAATCTCAAATCTAACTGTTAGATAATTATTTATTTCCTGACTAAAATTCTATATTATGAGCTGGTACGCGATAGAAGCAGCAGATAGAGCTCTCTCAAGAACAAGAAAAGCTCTTTTTGAACCTTTTGATTTCTGGAAATGGGTAAAACTCGCAATAATTATTTTTCTATTAGGCGGAGCTGCCTCGAACTACGGAAGTTCGGGTACCAATTATCGGACTGGCTCCGAAGATTTTGGAAATAATTTTCCCAGTGTTGAGCCTGGCTGGATGCCTGATCTTCCTTTTGATATGCACGATACTGCTTTCAGTTATATTTATCCGGTCGGTTATATCTATCCGGAGCTACAACTGGCAACTGTAGTCGCAGTAATAATTTTCATTCTTCTCCTGGCTTTGATTTTCTCGTACGTTTCCAGCGTTATGGAATTTGTTTTTGTGGAATCCCTTGTACGAAATGAAGTAAAATTCTGGGCTTATTCG